>JBBSSE010000441.1:0-3036 GCA_038242375.1 Chitinophagales bacterium | reverse complement strand
TTTCTTATGGTATTTACTTTCGGGCTCATTGCCTGTAACCGGCAAACAGATAAAATTAAAATTTTACAAAATCAGGTGGACAGTTTGGAAAGTAAACTTGCGGATACGTATAAACCGGGCTTTGGTGAGTTTATGAGCAGCCTTCAGATTCATCACAATAAGCTTTGGTTTGCAGGGCAAAACCAAAACTGGAAATTGGCTGACTTTGAAATTCATGAAATAATGGAAAACATTGACACAATTAAAAAATATCAAAAGGAAAGAAAAGAAAGCGAAGAGATCGACATGATTGAACCTGCCCTGGATAGCGTGAATGCCGCGATTAAGCAAAAAGATCCTGTTTCGTTTAAAAGCAGTTATATCTTACTCACAAATACGTACAATAGCTGTCATCGTGCAACCAATTTTGAATTTAATGTTGTAAAAATTCCGGATAATCCGCCTTTTAGTAACGAGGATTTTAAACTTCAGAATGAGAAATAAACTTTTAAATACCTCATCAGCACCCACCATAATCCCACGACTCATCGTGGGCCTGGTTTTTCTATCCGAAGGACTTCAAAAGTTTATTACACCGGATACAGTTGGGGCAGGTCGCTTTGCGAAAATCGGTTTTGAGCATCCTGAATTTTGGGCATTATTCACAGGTACGTTTGAAATCATTTGCGGCGTGTTAATTTTAATAGGACTTTTCACACGACTCGCTTCCATTCCACTGCTTATCATTATGTTGGTTGCTTTCATTACGACCAAATATTCTCTTCTTGTAGATAAGGGTTTCCTTGCAATGGCACATGAATACCGAACAGACTTTGCAATGACTTTACTGTTGCTGTTTTTAATATATCACGGTGGTGGCAACAAATCGCTGGATAAGAAATTTTTTAAACATGAGCCTGAAGGGAAATTTAAGTGAACCTGCAAAACTTTTTCTTACACGGGGCATTATTGGTTTTGTATCATTCTTATTCCTGATAAACAAATTACCCTTCCCCGAATTCTTTATGTTCTTCCTGTTTGTAATTTGCTTTTAATTCATCTAATTTTTTCTTTCCATAAGCAAATCTTGTTATAAATACATATAAAACCGGCACTATAAATATAGCAAGGGAAGTGGCAAATATCATCCCTCCAAACACTGTCCAGCCAATGGTTTTACGTGATTCTGCTGCTGCCCCCGTTGCAAAAGCCAGTGGCAATACACCAAAGATAAATGCCAATGAGGTCATAATGATCGGGCGTAAACGCAATTTCACTGCCGCTATCGTCGCTACAATTAAGTCCACGCCACTATCTACTCTTTCTTTGGCAAATTCCACAATCAAAATAGCATTTTTTGCCGCGAGGCCAATCAGTGCAATCAGGCCAATTTGAGCATAAATATTATTGGTAATATTGGGCAATAAACTCAGGGTAATAATAGATCCTAATGCGCCAATAGGTACCGCTAATAAAACTGAAAAAGGAACAGACCAGCTTTCATACAATGCAGTCAGAAAAAGGAATACAAATACGAGTGATACTGCAAAAATGAGCACTGTTTTATTTCCTGCCTTTACCTCTTCAAGGGTCATTCCCGAAAATTCATAACCATAGCCGGCAGGCAAAAATTTTGCGGCTGTTTCCTTTAATGCTGTGATAGCCTCTCCGCTACTAAAGCCCGCTTTTGCACTTCCGTTTATTTCTATTGACCTGTTCACATTATAATGCGAAATCAGAGCGGGGCTTTCTGTTACTTTTGTAGTAATTAAAGAACTTAGCGGAATCATATTTCCCTGGTTGTTTCTTACATAATATTTTCCTATTTCACTAATTGATGAACGATAAGTACTATCGGCCATAGTAACCACCTTAAAATTTCTCCCGAAAATAGTAAACTGATTTACGTAGGTGCTGCCTAATAAAGTGGACAAAGTTTGATAAGCATCTGAAATTTCAACTCCCAATTGACTCGCCTTATTCCGGTCCACATCCACCTGGTAGCTAGGTGTATTTGCGGTAAAGAAAGTAAAGGCCATACCTATTTCCGGACGCTTATTTAATTCTACAAGAAAATCATTTGCCACCTGGCTAAATTTTTGAATATCATCGGTACTGGTCGTTTGCTCCAGCTCAAATGTAAATCCTGCTGTACGTCCTAATCCGGGCACAGGCGGGGGCGCGATGGGCAATATTCTTGCTTCTTTGAGATCGGCAGTTTTTTCCCTGATCTTTTGCATGATGCTTGTCTCATCGGCTCCTTTGCCTTTTCTTTCATCCCAGGGCTTCAGCATTACCCACAAAGTACCCGAACTCGATTTGTTAGATCCCTGGATAATGTTGAATCCCGCAAGGCCACCTACTACAGATACTTCAGGTATCGTTTGCACCCTTGCCACAATTGCTTTCAGCATCGCGAAGCTCCTTTGGGTCGAAGTCGCTTCCGGCATATCATACGTTATTAATAAGCTTCCCTCATCTTCCTGCGGAATAAACCCTGTGGGTTTTTTTTCAAAAAGAATGAATAATACAACAAATATTCCCGCCAGGAGAATCAATACATAAGGCGTTCTTCTGATCCATAAAGCCACACCCCTCGTATAAGAATTGGTTATTTTTTGAAAACGACTATTAAAAACTGAAAAGAATTTTCCAGGAAGGCTCTGCTTTTTCTTTTCCCGTTTTGGTCGAAGGAGGATGGAACATAATGCCGGTGTAAGGGAAAGTGCTACAAAAGCAGATATGATCACGGATACCGCAATGGTGATGGCAAACTGCTGATACAACTTGCCCACAATTCCCGGAATAAAACCCACCGGAATAAACACGGAAGCCAATATTAAAGCGATAGCCACTACAGGGCCGGATATATCCTGCATGGCTTTGCGTGCAGCGTCTTTTGGAGATAAATGATAAACATCAATGTAATGCTGCGCAGCCTCTACCACTATGATAGCATCGTCCACCACGATTCCTATCGCCAATATAAATGCAAATAAAGTAAGTGTGTTGATTGTAAAACCAAAAATAACAAAGAAAGTGAAAGTCCCTATTAGT
>JBBSSE010000440.1:0-3050 GCA_038242375.1 Chitinophagales bacterium | reverse complement strand
TTCTGAAAATGTTTGGTCAGTTGACTCTGTTTTTCCATCAAATGTATTTAGCACAATGTTTTCTGCAAAAGGATTTGCCGGGTTTCCACCATCTTTATAAACAACTTTGCCAAATCGCACGAACCGTACCATAGCACCGAATTTGTTCATTTTATAATTTGCGGAAAAACTGATTTTACTTTTCGGATTAGCATCCTCAAATCTGCTTTGATCTTCGCGATTGAAATAATTTTTCAACTGTCCTCCATTTTCTAAAATTTTCGAGGCATGTATGATGGGTTTTCCATTCGCATCTTTTCTTACGGTGTTTTTAATAAATGTACCGGCAAGTGAAGTGGTAAGGGATTGCCCTTTTCCTAATTTTGTGTTATAGGAAAAAACAGCTTCAATGCCGGTTGCTTTTGTATCCACGGCATTGGTAAAAAAATTGGCAGTGTTCGCTCCGGCATCGTCCAGTATAGATTTTATTTGAGGACTTGTTTTACCATCAAAATTATTTGTGAGAATGATCCGGTCTTTTATTTTAATAATATATGCGTCTACGGTTACTTCAAAACCTTTAAAAGGTTTAGAGGCTATGCCTGCTGAGTAAGAATTACTTGTTTCCTCTTTTAGTTTTGGGATACCCAACAACTTGGCTAATTTACTATCATTCGTAAAAGTTCCTGCCTGAACGGGTACAAGACTTCCTCCCTGGGAAATAAACAATGTATTCGTTTTCTCATAAAAACGTTGTTGCATCGACGGAGCGCGGAAGCCGGAACTTACAGACCCGCGAAGCAGAAAGGCATCACTAAATTTATACCTCGTTGCGAATTTATAATTTAAAGTAGATCCGAAATCGCTATAGTTTTCGTAACGCATAGCCGCTTCTACCATAAGTTGTTTGTTGAAATCCTGTTCAAGATCCACATAAGCGGCTTTATTGTTCCTGGTTTTATCTCCACCAAGTGTGCTTAAAAAACCTGGAAAAACCTGGGCACCGGCTGAGGCGCCGGAAGGAACATCATAATTTTTATAAGAAGCTTCTTCTCCCGATTTTATACCAAAACCATCTATGCGATATTCCAATCCACCCGCAATATTTAATCCTTCCAGCACTCTAAATCTTCTTGACAGATCAGCATTAACCGTATTCTGGTAAAATTTCAATTGACCGGCATCAAAAGATGTTTGTTTGTTACCTGCTATTGAAAACTGGGTATAATTTGCAGAATTACTGACGCCAAATCCAAATGTGTTAATTCCATATGTATTGCTTAGATCTAAATTCCATTCGTTGAACTTGGTACGGTATCCTGCAGTCGTAGAAAAATCCTGAATATCTGAATTTATTTCCGGAAGAAAACCATTAGGATAAAGTGCGAAAACATTATCTGTGTAGATTTTTGCATTGCCGGGAACACTTCCCGGGTACCTGTATAAACCAGTAGCATTTCCTTTCTTTTTACTATAACCTCCGAAGGCATATACCTCGCCGTTTAATCCGACCGGGTGAGCAAAATTGTAAAAGCCTGCACCGCTTTTCATGGCAGAATTACCTGCCCTAAGGTCAAATGTGTTTCGATCGGTTCCGCGGGCTTTCATGATGGAATCGTCCTTGTTTACGCCGTTTACATTGGGATAAACTGCGCCTGTATACGTTCCGGTTCTGTTCGTACTCTTTCTGTCAATATACTCACCATTTAATGTGAGAAATCCTTTTCCAATATTAAACCCATACCCTAAGGAAGCCTGGAAGGTATTTCCATCCGTAATATGTACATCCGGATTTTCATCTTTTCCCTGCATTTTGAAAAGCGCATAATTTTTAGGGTATTTTGTAATGTACATGCCGTAGCTGGAACTGGCTTCCAGCAACCCGGTTTTCTTTTTTAGGATTATATTTATTACTCCTGCAATTGCATCGGAACCGTATTGGGCCGATGCGCCATCTCTTAATATTTCAATTCTGTCGATGGCCGTTGCAGGAATTACACTCAAATCAGTACTAACCTGGCCACGGTTTACAGTTCCGTTTACATTGACAAGAGCGGATTGATGTTGTCTTTTTCCATTGATTAGCACCAATACCTGGTCTGTTCCTAAGCCTCGAAGTTGCGCCGGATCCAGATGATCAGTTCCATCTGCTACAGTTTGTTTGGAAGATTGAAAAGAAGGCGCAAGGTAATTCAGTATTTGGTTAAGATCTACCTGGCCCAAATCACTGACAACTTCTGAAACTGAAATCACATCGACGGGAACTGGTGAAGATAATTTGGTACGGCCAACGCCCCTGCTTCCCACTACAACGATCTCTTTATCTGAGGCTCCGGCAGCTAGTGTGGCGTTAATAGTCGTCGTTTCATTAGCCTTTACGGTAGCCTTTATTGCCTGTGTTTCATATCCTACATAGGAAATGCTTAGGGTATGTTTCCCCGGTATAACACTTAAAGAATATTCACCATTGTTATTGGTAGTGGTTCCTGCATTAATTTCCTCAATGATCACGGAAGCATTGATTAATGGACCGGAACTACTTGTGACGACGCCTTTAATAGTTCCTCTCTGGGCACTTGCTGAAATAGTGAAAAAAAAGAGAATTAAACCTGTGGTAATTTCTTTTAAGAACATTGTTGATTTTGGCATAAAATGGGTTTTTGGTAATTTAATATCTGAAATTAATGCAATTAGTTGAAAGAGATAGGAATTATTTTAATATTGAATTCTTCTTCCTGTTTTGTTTAAAAAACCAATTTATCAGGTCAGTTCTATAACCTTACCGTTGCTATTTATTTCTAATGAAATTCGTAGCGGTTTCATAGGCCTCTTCCACAATAGAAGAGTCATATCCTTCTAATTCAACCATCTTAATTGCATTGGTCGTTTTTAATGATCCCGGTTTGATTGTGTGATCGAAATGAAGCAGGTCGTTTTGAATGGTTTCAGAGAAATAAAACATTGTAAATTCAGAAGATAGCAAAAGGAATTAAATAAATCAACATTACCGGAAAGAATATTGAACTCAAAAGCACAGATAAGGTGGCTATCGTCAGCCATTTATATACCCG
>JBBSSE010000439.1:0-3056 GCA_038242375.1 Chitinophagales bacterium | reverse complement strand
TTGCGCGTTGAAAGCTTCGCGTTGAATGTTGCACGTTGAAAGCTTCGCGTTGAATGTTACACGTTGAATGCTGCGCGTTGAAAGCTTCGCATTGAATTATCAAATTTTGATTTCTTTCGTTCTAAATTTCGTGGTTGATTTTATGCCGACAATAATTTCTTCGGCAGATTTCTCCGAAGCGAATGCACCAAATGATTTATAAAAGTTATCTTCCTTTGCTTTTGTTTCAGTCTTTAACGATTTTGAAAGGCTTTCTATTAACTCAATTTTGTTCATCGAGCTTAATCCTTCAAAAAGTCTCGAATAAGTTTCAAGGATATGTTTGTCAATATATGTCAACTTTAAACTTTTTGTATAGTTAATATTTTCTGTCAATACACAAGGTCTGCAAATATATTATCGTCAACGTCCAGGACTTTCTGCTGTGCTGTTATTCAATACCGGTGCAACCCGGAATCAAAGTCCTCATATAGCTTTCGGGGAAAATTATAAAGTCCAAATTACAAACGAAATTTCAAATGAAATCCGTCCCCGTTGTCTTGTGTTGCAATTTTTTTTTGTCCTAAAGAAAATAATCATGCTTTAAGTCTATTTGTCCAACTACAAATTTGAAGACCGTTTTTTTCCAATTAAATGTTTGTTCTTTTTGAGAACATTCGATCAAACAATCCATTATAAAATATCCTTCGTGTCTGTCATAAATACCCTCGTACTTATAGTATAATCGCCACCGTTAGGATCTTTGTATATCAGGTCTACATAAAATGCCTTATATCCGCTGGTGGGTAATGCCTCTGTTACCGAAAATTGCGTCGTGTTCTGTATGTTTAAATCCCTGCTCTCCCATTTATCATTACGAAAATCCCTGTCCGTAGAATTCGCATACCAGAGTTTTGCGCCTGTCAGAATATCTTTGGAAGCATCTACGGTTACTTTTACACCTTTTTTACTCACGGAAGTTTCCCATTTATCTATCGGGTATTCTACTTTGTTCAGGGTAGTTCCAAAGAAGGCGCTTAAAGCACCAAATGCGGAAAGGCCTCCTCCAAGGTTGTGACCCGCATTTGGTACATAATGCAACAAGGTTTTTCCGGGAATATCGTTCAGGTAATTTTTTACATTATCCACCACCCAATATTCATCATTTGTACCCATGAAAAGCATCTTGGGCATGTTCAGTGATTTTCTGTAAGAATATGGATCTATCATAGTGACTAATGCATGGCCACTTTCGGTTCGGATGTTTTCCAGGATACCCAGTTTTACATAATCATTAATCTGTTCACTGTATCCACCAAATGCTTCCACCTGGTAGGCAAGGCTTTTCGGCATATTTAAAATATCAATCACCATAGGACCAATAGCAACTACGCGGTCATCATTGGCGCCGGTAAGCCAGGTTGTCCATCCTCTCTTGGAGGCGCCTGCTATTAAAAACCGGTTTACTGCATGGTGTTTATCCTGCTGCATAAATTCCTGGATAGCATCCATGGCTCTGACGGCACTTTTTACCATGGGAAATAAAAGCGGTTTGGAGTAATCCTGGTCGTTCTTAAAATCATGCAGGGTTTTTGAGATCAGCGCATCTTCCGAAAGCCCATTGTATAAAGGTTGATTGGGCGTTTGGCTTAAAATCGCTACTGCCGCTCTGTTTTTTACAGCCATGCTGGCAAAGAAAATGGCCAGTTGATCATTTGGTTTTTTCCAGTTTGGCATGCCGTCTTTTATACTTCCACCATTGATGAAAAGAAGTGCCCCGTCATATTTATTCTCTTTGGGGACGAAGATCGTAAGCTGATGTGTCCAGATAAATTCCTGCCACTTTTGAGAAGTCAGTAATATATTAAATGCGGTTACCTGGTCAGTTACGAGGGAATCTTTGATTGCCCATTTGAATGTCTGATCCCCGTTATTCAAATAATGGTTTAAGGCATTTTCCGGGGTGACTTTTGTTTCCAAAGTACTGGTTTGAGCAGTAGTAGAAACAATAAATAAAAAGGGAAGAAATAACGCGATCGTGAATTTTGAAAATACTGCCTTCATGGTTGATTTATTTTTTTTGTGATTCATTCGGGTTTGCATTCTTGAAATCTTCTTATCATGGTTTTTCCTGCCTTGAATCAGCCACATTTCAGACCATGGATTATTTTCATTGCCATCGGCTCAGAAGGCAGAGAAGGAGGTGGATTCTAATTTTGCCGCGGTTTGTTCATTGGCACTGTTGAATTTTTGTTCGTCGCGCGGATAATAAAAACCTACCGGCAATTCCGGTGCCAGTGTGTGCCCCTGTGCACCAGGTATTTCAGGCCAGTCTATAGACAACTCTACATAAATCGATCTCCACATCAGAAGCAGACTTTTTAAATGTTATCGCCTTTTCTCTATTGTTGTATAATAAAAAAAGCGGGCTGTAAAAAAGGCCACATATGGAAGGAAGAGGTTTTTAGCCTTGCTATTTTATACAAGAGATGAATTACGGTGGATAAATGATGTCTATAGACGAATTAAAAAGTCATACCATGGATGATTATACGAAGTGAAAAAGACAAAAAAATTATTCCTCGTTTGAAGAAATGAAACCAGCAGTTGTTATTAAAAAAAGCATTTTAAATTTACCGGGGTCTTGCTTTTAAATTTAACCGGTTAAATACTGTGAAAAATAAAGGACACCGGGAGAATGCTCTGCATCTTTTATCCAAAAAATCAACTGATTGTTGTAGGGGTTGTTTAAGAAATTCCAGAATTTTGGAATTAGATATCGCGAAATATAATTTTAAAAATTCCCATCTCCATTTAATGATGTGGAGGCAGGAATTAATCAGTTTGATCTGTTGCTTTACGGATTGTTTAAAATAAATGGATTTGAATGAAAAGTGTTAGAATATTACAAGAATTGTTTTATATAAAAATTTACGAATCACTGCTTATCTGTTTTCCCAATAATTATCCTGTTTGTTTTTCTCCGGAATAAATTCATTGCCGAGAGTGATGTTTTTTATAGATTTCAGTGGGTTTTTAATATCGATAATCAATTCCTTATTGCCCGTTTTCCAGGC
>JBBSSE010000438.1:0-3058 GCA_038242375.1 Chitinophagales bacterium | reverse complement strand
GTACAGGCCGGGACGGTTAGACGGAGCTTCTTCCCTGGTCTGATGGTGTCCGTCTAACCATTTGCGATGCACTTCATGTATTCCGTACAGACCGGGAAGGTCAGACAGGGCTTCTTCGCTGGTCTGACGGCCTCCGTTTGGACGAGTCTTTGGTCTGACGGTCTAGGTCTGCACCATTTGCGATGAACTTCATGTATCCGTACAGACCGGGACGATCAGACGGAGCTTCTTCCCTGGTCGAACGACAGCCAAAAAATTCTTTTTGGGAAAACCCTTTTCTTTCCCTCATTTTTGCAGACATGATACATTTTACAAAATTTCAGTTAGATAATGGTTTAAGGGTTATTGTGCACGAAGACAAAAGTACCCCTATGGTTGTGTTGGATGTGATGTATGATGTAGGTGCCCGCGATGAACATCCGGAAAAAACCGGATTCGCTCATTTATTTGAACACCTTATGTTTGGAGGAAGTATCAATATTCCCTCTTATGATGAGCCATTACAAATGGCCGGTGGAGAAAACAATGCTTATACGACCAATGATCTCACCAATTATTATTGTCAACTACCTGCCGAAAATATAGAAACAGCTTTTTGGCTGGAAAGTGACCGCATGCTTTCTCTTGCATTTGATGAGAATTCTTTGGAAGTGCAGCGAAAAGTTGTATCAGAGGAGTTTAAAGAGCACTACATTAATAAACCCTATGGTGATGTATGGCACAAATTAAGAGCCCTTGCTTACAAAAAACATCCCTATAAATGGATGACTATCGGCCAGGAATTAAGCCATATAGAAAATGCCACGCTGGAGAATGTAAAAGATTTCTTCTTTGAACATTATACTCCTTCCAATGCTGTACTTACTTTAGCAGGAAATATAAACACAGCCCGCGCAAAAGAACTGGCGATAAAATGGTTTGGTGATATTCCCGCAGGAAACAAATATAACCGCAATATCGTAGAGGAACCTCGTCAAACGGAACCAAATTTCGAGGAAGTATCTGCCGATGTACCTCTCGATGCATTATATAAATGCTGGCATATTTACAGCAGGCTTGACCCACGCTATTATGCGGTGGACCTTATAACAGAAATTCTTGGAAGCGGTGCTTCCTCGAGGCTTTATGAAAAATTAGTAAAAGAAAAACAACTCTTTAGCCATATCTCCTGTTCACATACAGGCAGTGCGGATCCAGCCCTTCTTGTGATTGAAGGAAAACTGATCCGGGGCATTTCCATTGAAGATGGAGAAAAAGCTGTGATGGAAGAAGTAGAAAAAATAAAGAAGGAAAATGTCACGCAGATCGAATTGGAAAAAGTAAAAAATAAAGTGGAAAGTATGCTGGCTTTTGAGGACATCAATTTGATGAACCGGGCGGATAATCTTGCAAATTATGAAATCCTTGGAAACGCGAATTTAATCAATGAGGAACTCGGATATTATTTTGCGGTGACCACTGATGAAATCCGGAAGGAATGTGAAAACATTTTTGTACCGGAAAATTGCAGCACGCTTTATTACAGAAGCCAAAAATTAAATAATTAAGAAACGACTCACGCCGAACAAAAAAATAAATCATGCCCGATAGAACAATGCCTCCTCTTATAAAAGATGCAATTACTTTTGACATTCGCCTTGCACCTTATCATTTTTTTAAATTAAATAATGGCGTGCCATTATATTATATAAATGATGGTACAGAAGAGGTTTCCATGGTTGACTTCGTTTTTAAAGCCGGAAATAATTTTGAAAAGAAACGATTTGTTTCCACCTCTACAAACGCACTTCTTAAAAATGGTACTTCTACAAAAAATGCTTTTGAGATCACGAAGTTTTTTGAATATTATGGTGCTTTTATTTCCTGCAGGTCACATCACGATACAGCTACGATCACCCTTCATTGCCTGTCAAAATATTTAAAAATCATTTTGCCTCTTATCAGGGAGATCATAACGGATGCTACTTTTCCACAAAATGAACTTGACATCTATCAACAGAACAATATTCAACGTTTAGCTGTTAGTTTAAAAAAGTGTGATTTTGTCGCCAACCGCCTTATTGATGAATATCTTTATGGAAGTGAGCACCCTTATGGCCGCGCATACACAAAAGAAAACATTTCGGAAATAACGAGGGAAGACCTGACTGCATTCTTTAAAGATTATTACCTGAACGGTCAATGCAGTATTTTTTCTGCCGGAAAGTTACCAGCGGATTTTGAAGCTTTGATCAATGACAATTTTGGCGATCTGAATATTGGTGAAAAAACAGCTCCTTTATCTTTTCAAACAAAGATTGCTGCAGAAAAAAAATACCGCGTGACAAATGATCCCGAAGGTGTTCAGGGTGCGATCAGGATAGCTCGCCCTTTTCCAACCCGTATGCATCCGGATTTTAAGAAGTCAATGGTATTGAATGTATTATTTGGAGGATATTTTGGTTCGAGATTAATGACGAATATCCGGGAAGAAAAAGGATATACGTATGGAATCACCAGTTATTTTCAAAATCACTTAGATGCTGCCGCCTGGATGATTACCACAGAAGCCGGTAAAGATGTTTGCGAAGCAACCATCACGGAAGTATATAATGAAATGAAAGACCTCCGGGAAACTCCTCCCGATGAAGAAGAACTTTTGTTAGTGAAGAATTACATGATGGGCTTAAATCTTGGATATATCGATGGCCCTTTTAATAATATCAGCCGTTGGAAAAGTTTAATTCTGAATGGTCTTGACGAAGCGTTTTTTAATGATACCATCCAACAGGTAAAAAGTGTAACCGCAGAAGAACTGCATGAATTGGCAAACAAATATTTAAATCCGGAAGATTTCTTTGAATTAGTGGTTATTTAAATTAGTTTTAAAAATAAACGAAATAATGAATTTTATTATCCGCCTGTTAATCTCCTCTTTGGTTGCTTATGGCCTGTCCAAGATTCTGGAACCACATGTTAGAATTGACACTTTTGTAACAGCTCTTATTTTCGTCATGGCTTTGGGTCTGCTGAATGCAATTGTAAAGCCTATTTTAATTATTCTCACTCTTCCGATTAC
>JBBSSE010000437.1:0-3067 GCA_038242375.1 Chitinophagales bacterium | reverse complement strand
ATTCGTATTCCGTTGATATAAATCGAAAGTCAGGGTCACCTTATTTTGAAATAATCCGACATCAACCCCAAGATTTTTTGTTTCAATATCCTGCCAGGTAGGATCGCTTGTAATGGGTATCGGTGAACCCACATATGAAGTTCTTTGGCCATTCGCACCAATCCAGGTGGTAGAACCACTTGGCATGAGCGGAAGGTATAAAGTATTTGGAACTGTCTGGTCACCAATGGACCCCCACGATCCTCTCACTTTAAGGAAATTAACTACGGGATTGGTCCATTCCATGAATTTTTCCTCTGTGAGCACCCATCCTGCAGAAACGGAAGGGAACCATCTCCACCATAGATTGGAGGAAAATTTGGAGGTTCCGTCATAGCGTAAATTACCCTCTATCAGATATTTATTTTTGTAGCCATAATTTATTCGGCCGAAGTAACCTAATTGTGATTCCCAAAGTTTGTCCCCAAAAACAATCGGTGGGGAACCTACTGCAAAATTAAATTGCGGGTTCGTGATATCAGTCAATTGGTTCACCTGTTGTGACTGCCATTCCGTAGTCTGATCCACTCGGTTGACACCCAATATGAATTTAAATTCATTTTCATCTTTTATATTCAGATTGTAGGTTGTAAACGCATTGATCGTGCTGCCGTAAACATTCATTACCCGGCGGTAAATATGATCCGGATTCGAACCTAAGGCGGTGTAGGTCTCATTCGACAGATCAAAAGCGGGCATCGCTCCGGGAGTGCCAACTGATACCACTTTTCCTGTACTGTCCACAAACACAGGATTTCCTCCTGCATCAATTCTAGCCTTAGGGGCTGACCAGGAATTCGCCGCAGTATATCGTGTACCCGGTCTTTTCCAATCCTCTTCCTGGTTGGAAAATGTGTAATCAAAATCCAATTTCCAATTATCCGTAAAATTTAATGTAGCACCTAAACTTACATTAGTATAGTTCTTCAAAATGTTTGCAGTATTAGCAGCAGCGGCTTCACTAACCGGGCTTCGGATCGGATTTCCATTCTCATCATTTCCAAGTGGATATAAAGGTCCCCATCTGTACAAATAAAGCCATGGATCAGCAGTAGTTGAACTGGTTATATAAGGATACTGTTTATTAGACCTGGAAAACAAGGCTCCTCCACGAATCGTCAAATATTTATTTACCTCGCTGGAAAGACGCAAAGAAGCATTGTACCTTGTATAATCATCCTTTTTGGCCGGTTTCATCATTCCACTCTGATCTAATAAACCAAGACCAATATTAAAGGATGTTTTTCCAAGCGTTTGTCCAACAGTGATATTGTGTTGCTGAGTTGGTGCCCACTCCTTTATCATGTAATCATACGGATCATAGGTACGAACACCCATTTTCTGATTCTGTGCTCCCTGTACATACCAGTCCCGTCCAAAAACAGTCGGATCATTTTTTCCAATACTTCCGCCGTATTTATTTTCCCACTCAACCGACCGTTCATAACTGGCCCTGTCCACATAGTAAAATGCACCCACCGGAGTAGTAATACCGATCCGCTCTGTAGCATCAACAGTATATTTCAGCGCGTTCACCTCCCCCATTCTCAGGTCTTTCCATACATTCTGCCAGGAAAAATTATCGGAGTATGTTACTTGTGCTTTAGAAGTTCCGGACCCTTTTTTTGTCGTGATCAGAATGACGCCATTGGAGGCCTTTGCACCATAAATGGAAGCAGAGGCGGCATCTTTTAAAATAGTGATGGAGGCAATATCATTCGGATTCACGATCGTTATGCTGGGAATTTCCACATTATCCAGGAGGATCAATGGAGAACTGGTTCCCCGGAAGGAAGTGATTTGTCCCCTGATCTTAATGATCGGATCAGACCCGACTTCACCGCTGGGTATCACCACGCTTAAGCCCGAAACGGCACCTTGCAATCCCCGTCCTGCATCAGCTATAGGCCTGTTTTGCAATGTTTTCTGAACATCCACAGTGGATATAGCTCCCGTAACATCTCCTCTTTTTTGAGTACCATATCCCACTACCACAATATCCTGCATGGTTTTATCCGAAAGAGTAAGAGTCACCTTAATCGTGTTTTCATTCCTGATGGTAAACTGGAGCGTTTCGTAACCGATAGAAGAAAATTCCAAAACCTGCCCTTTTGAGGCTTTTATACTAAATTTTCCATCATTATCCGTTTGGGTTCCTGATGTTTCTCCTTTAATAATAACCGAAGCGCCTTCAACCGGTGAACCATCTGTTGAAAGCACAACCCCTGTTATGGTTTTTTCCTGTGCGAAAGAAGAAAAACAAAGGAGCAGCAAAACCATCAAAGGAATAAAACGTTTAATTGGGTTCATAAATATGATTTTGAAAGATGATTGATTGAATTCCTAATACCTATATTAAATTGATAATAAAACCACTTCTATATATTGGATCAGCATATCCTATTTGATCCTGAAATAATTTTCAAAAGGAAGAATTGGAATTCTTAGGAGTTAGTTTGGTAATCTTCTCTCTGCATTTATGTACAATAAAAAATGTTCTTGAAGACTCCTTTGGAAAATAACTTTACCAAAATCATGAACTATTTTTTATTTACACAACATTTATCCCCGCCTTCAAATACGGTTGCAACAAGGGATCTTCGGGGGATAATTCTGTAATCAGCGTATCTATTTTATTAATATCACAAATTTGAATAGGTTGGCGTGAATCAATTTTTTCTGAAATGGTGAGACAAACCAATTTTTCTGAAGATTCAATCATTGCTTTTTTCACCTGCACGATATCCCAATCATTATCAGAAACGCCCGTTTGCAGATTAATCGCATTTACACCAAGGAAACATAAGTCCACTCTAAATTCACGGATCTTCGAAATAGCCTCTGACCCTACAGTAATTTTTGATGTTTTTGCCACCTTATCTCCAATGGCGATTACTTCTATATTGGGATGACTGCTATATTCAAATAAAGCCGGTATACTTCCTGAAATAAACGTTGCCTGCAAATCCTGCGGAAGCGCTCTGGCCATTTCTATGATTGTAGTTCCCCCGCCCGTCAATATAAACAT
>JBBSSE010000436.1:0-3070 GCA_038242375.1 Chitinophagales bacterium | reverse complement strand
TCATAGTAACTTTTTTTAATTATCTGTGAGGTTCCTGAATACCTTATCATTAATCTTCTTCCTCTTCCTTTATAATTTCTATTCCCAGGCTGATGATTTGCTCTAACTCCGCCAATTCATTTTTTACATTATCAAAATTTTTTCTGGTCAGAGACTGTTGCATTTGAACAATTCTTGCCCTGGTTATTTTCATCACGTTTATAGAATGGGAGATTTTAGTATTCACATTCTTTTTATCAAGAATACGGGTTTCCAGTGTTGTAAAATTGTTCACGCCAATACCTATAAATACGGATGCAAGCGCCGAAATAACAATCTCCAAAGCATTATCTTTAGTTAGAAATGTGAGAAAAATAACCGCGGATCCAATCAAAATAAAAATGATCACACTTGGATGGTTAAAAGTTTTCCAGAAAAGGTGACTTGCAATTTTGTTTTCCATTCGATTGATTATTAGAAAATACCAAAACTTTTATCCGTGCCTTTAAAGCATGAAAAAAAGTTACTTTTTAATAGAATTTTGGAGAAATAAAATTATGCCGCCAGTAAATGAAGCAAAATAAATGTAGATGAAAAGGCAAAAAGAATAGCCGAAATGCACCAATTAAAAGATTGAATAAAACCGGTTTGCTTCTTCCAATGCTCCGGAACAAATTCGTGTAACTTCCCGGAAGTTTTCCTGAAACTTCGTTTCATCCATTTCTCCATTTTCAAGCACATCAAAATATTGCTGCAAGGAATCATTTAAACCCATCACGGACACGGTTGTTTTCATATTATGCACCACATGCCGGAGTCTTGAGATATCCTTACTCTTCCAGGCATTATCAATCGCCGCTAAATCTTCCGGAATGGCTTCCATAAATTGCTCCGTAACCAGTTTTTCATATTCCTTATTCCCTGAACTGATCTCTTTCATGTAATTCAGATTGATGAATACAAAACCTTCCGGATCAGGAAGAGATTCAGGGGAGCTTACATCGTTTATGACCATTTGCGCATATTGATCGATCAAATGATGCAATTGGTTTTCCCGCAAAGGTTTGGAGATATAATCAGTCATTCCATATTCGAGACACTTTTCTTTCTCAACAGCCAAAGCATGCGCTGTCATAGCGATCACAGGCGTGGTTAATTTTAAAGTTTGCCTGATCTCCTGTGTGGTGGTATATCCATCCATCACAGGCATCTGAATATCCATCAGGATCATTGCATATTTTTCCGATTGAAGTTTCCCCAATGCTTCCTGTCCATTATTTGCCAGGTCATAAGTCAGTTTCCAGTTTTTGAATAAATGTTTAATCAGACTTTGATTAATTAAATTGTCTTCCACCACCAAAATACGCCCAAGAACATTTGGATCTTTAAAGCCGGAATCTACCTCTAAATCATCGTTCCGAAGATTCCCGTCCGGAGAAATACCCAACGGGATCATCAACTTAAATGCAGATCCCTTTCCCGGCTCACTATCAACTTCTATCGTTCCATTTTGAAGTTTTACAAGATCGCTTACAATAGATAAACCCAGGCCGCTTCCTCCATAATTACGGATAATAGAATCTTCCGCCTGTTCAAAACGTTCAAAGATCTGCTGTTGTTTTTCCTTTACTATTCCAATTCCCGTGTCAGTTACAGTCATACCGAGGTTGATGGACTCCGGTGTTTTTCCTTCATTGCTTATTTTTATAGTGATGGATCCCTCCTGCGTAAACTTTAGGGCATTGCCTGCCAGGTTAATTAAAATCTGCGTGAGCCTGACTGCATCTCCCATCAAAAAATCCGGTATGGAGTCATCTATTTCTGTAGCCAGAATGATGCTTTTCTCTGCGGCTTTATTATAAAACATTACTTTAATGGAATGAAGCAAATCACGGATACTAAATGATTTTTTTTCTATTTTTAACATGCCCACTTCTATTTTGGACAGGTCCAGAATATCATTGATTAGGGCGAGAAGATTCTCGCCCGACTGTTCAATAGTCTGCACATATTCCATGGACTCTTCGTCCATATTTTTATTTTGCAAAAGCCTTGTAAATCCCAGGATAGCATTCATGGGTGTCCGGATCTCATGGCTCATATTAGCGATAAAAATTTCTTTTATCCGGGCCGATTCAATCACTTTTTTTTCTGAAATATTCAATCGCCGGATCAGTGAAATTTGTCTGCGGATGGTATTGATAATATACCAGAAAAGTGCTGCTCCACAAATAAGTACAATCCCGATCAGGACAAAACTAAATTGTTGTGCTTTTTTTCCGCTCGTATCAATTGATTCAATGGCATACGTCAGATGCTTACTTCGGCTATTATCTATTTCTTGAATTGTTGACAGGATAGAATCCGTCAGATTCTTACTCTTAGAACTACTGATTAATTTCACAGCTTTTAACTTATCCTCTGCATGAAGATAATTCAGAACCTCTTCGTTAAAGAGTAGCTTTTCCTGCATAAGAGTGTCCAGGCTATTTATATAAAAAAGAGAGCTGTCCCCACTTGATAATCTCTGTAATTGCTTCAGAAGATATTTAATTTCTAAAATCTCATTATCGATTCCCACAATAGATGTTGGATTTTTAATAACGATAGCACCTCTTACTTTACTTTCAACTTTTATGATTGTCTTTTCTAACTGGTTTAATTTACTATTAACTTCAATTACATTCATTAAGGTTTCATTTCCCTCAATTAACTTATTTATATTTTTGGATGAATTGTACTGTATATACACCAAAAGCAATGTTCCGGTGATAAAAGAGGCTAAAATAAAAATGATGATTTTTTTACTTTGCATGGATGAGATTGAATCCTTAAAGTTAGCGCAAATCAATTACTTCCGGTCCCGTGGCGGAATCATCAAATATTGATTTAATAAGATTCCCATGCAGATGATTATGCAAAAAATACCTGTTGTTGCCAACAAAATTTTACCGAATCCTGCTTTTGCATCAATTAACTGAAGTATTAAAATAGAAAATGTGATCAAAAGCAGCGTACAAATAAAAAACAATATCGTATAAGTGATTCTCATTTAATAAATAAACGTAATGAACTATGAGGTAAATAATTA
>JBBSSE010000435.1:0-3078 GCA_038242375.1 Chitinophagales bacterium | reverse complement strand
GATGTTTCTCCAAAGGTTTACTATGCAGCCGGGTTTGGCGGCAACTATATTATTGTTGATGACGCACATGACCTGGTGGTCGTAACAAGGTGGATGGATTCTGATAAAATTGGTGACTTGATGGGGTTGATCATCCGGTCTATGGATAATAAATAAGCGGGTGCGATTTCCATCTTTGAGAGTTCATTTCTCAAATTCTACCTTGCTAATCCTTTAAAAGAAAATAATTAATGTTTAGAGCAAAAAATCATTTCGTTTGAATCAATAGAAAAATTAAAAAAACATACCAAAATGTTTAAAGTTGAAAGCATACATAGCCGAGCCCATGTCCCACCACCGTTAAAAATATTTATTAAAAAACCACATATACAAATCATGCGAAAATTAATCAGTGCACTTGTTTTATTCATGTTTCTGGCCGGCTGTTCGCAAAATCCGAAGGATAGTAAACAGTCAACCGGCAAAGAGATAGTGAAAGCCAATGATAGCCTGGCAGCGCTTTTCAACAATTACTACGATCAACGGATGCAATTGTTTCCACTTGAAGCAACCGCGAATGGTGATAACCGTTTCAATGATTTAATGCCGGTAGATTTTACGAACAGCTACCGTCAAAAGCTTCATAATTTTTTTAGCAGCTACAATGATTCTATTGCGACATTCAATCGGGAAGATTTAAATGAAAATGACCAGCTTAGTTACGATATTTTTAAATATGAAATGGCAATGAGCCTGGAAGGTTTGACTTTTCATGATAATTATGCGCCGGCAAACCAGTTCTATGGTTTACCACTGACACTTGGTCAAATAGGGAGCGGCGAAGGAAACCAGCCTTTTAAAACGGTCGCGGATTACGACAATTGGCTTAAACGCGCCGCACACTTTACGGAGTGGACGGATAGCGCTGTCATTTATTTTAAAAAAGGAATTGATTCGGGTTGGGTACTTCCAAAAGCCTTAGTGATAAAAATGATTCCACAGATGACGGCGATGGAAACAAATAATGCTTCCAAAAGTTTGTTCTACGGACCAATTAATAATATGCCTGCTGATTTTTCTGATAGCGATAAAAACCGGTTGAAGATCTCTTACGAACAATTAATTACGCAACAATTAATTCCATCTTACAAAAAACTGGCTGACTTTTATAAAAATGAATACCTGCCTAAAGCACGGACAACCACAGGTATCAGCGGCGTGAAAGGCGGAGATGACTATTACCGGTATCTCGTTCGTTATTGGACGACTACAAACGAAACACCCGAACAAATATATAACACCGGCCTATCAGAAGTGAAACGGATCCGCGGCATTATGGATAGCGTAAAAAATGCAGTTGGTTACAAGGGCGATCTCAATGCATTCTTTAATTATATGCGGACAGACAAGAAATTTTTTCCTTACAAAACGCCGGAAGATGTTTTAAATGCTTTTCGCGCAATTCAAAAAAGAGTAGAACCGCATTTGAAAGATTATTTTGGCATTGTGCCAAAATCAAAATTTGAGATTCGTCAAACTGAAGCTTTTCGGGCAGCGAGTTCCAGCATAGAGTATAATCCCGGAACAGCCGACGGTAGCCGTCCGGGTATTTTTTATATTCCAATTGTGGATGCCACCAAATTCAATACGACAAGTGGAATGGAAAGTACTTTTTTGCATGAAGCCATTCCTGGACATCATTACCAAATGAGTCTGCAAATGGAAAATACAGAGCTTCCGAAATTCAGAAGATATAATTGGTATGGTGCCTACGGAGAAGGTTGGGCGTTGTATTGTGAAAGTATGGGAAAAGAACTCGGATTATATACCGACCCTTACCAATATATGGGCGCACTTGGGGATGACATACACCGGGCCATAAGATTGGTAGTAGATGTGGCCATGCACACAAAAGGAATGACAAGGGAAGAAGCGATTAAATATTCCATGGAAAATGAACCTTACTCCGAAGAGGCAGCTACTGCAGAAATTGAACGATACATGGCGATACCTGCACAGGCACTGAGTTATAAAATCGGGGCTTTAAAAATAAAGGAATTAAGAGACAAGTACCAACAGGAATTGGGTAGCAAGTTCAGTCTTTCTGATTTTGATGATGAATACTTAAAAGATGGTTGTATGCCACTTGAGATAGTTGAAAAGAAAATGGACAGGTGGGCAGCTTCAATAAAATAATTTTAAATCCCCGGAGGCGTGATAAAATTTATTAAAGAGCTGGATGAATACAAATATTCCAAAGCGAATCGAAGCATAAGTGACTACTTTCATAATGGTATTGCCTTCTAGAAATGTATCGTGCGAATGGCACCCGCCAGTATAAAGAACTCTTTTCGCGATAGCGTTAATTTATATTACATTTATGCATTGAATTCCAAATTTAAAATATGCCTGCATACGGAATTGAAATTATCCTTAGTCGACAATTAGCTGATAGCCTTGCGATGCCTGTTTTCATTACTGATACTGCCGGCAATCTTATATTTTACAACACGCCTGCAGAAGAGATATTGGGAAAACGATTTGAAGAAACAGGCGAAATGCCGGTAGATGTATGGTCAGTGATTTTTATGCCTGTGGATGAATTTTCTAAACCTATCCCTCCCGAAGATTTACCATTGGTCAAAACGTTGAAAAACAGGTTGCCTTACCATAGGACATTTTGGATTAAAAGTTTACACGGGCAACCAGAAAAGATTGCGCTTACTTCCTATCCAATTATCAGCAGGGAAAATGAATTTTTAGGAGCTGTTGCTATTTTTTGGAAAATAAAAGAAAATGAAAATTAAGTTATGGGGTGTAAGAGGCTCTTTTCAAACCTCAGATGCCGAAACAAAAAACTTTGGAACAAGAACTTCCTGCACAATGGTATTGGAAGAGGGCGAACTGTTGATATTGGATGCCGGCTCCGGGATTCAGCATTTCGATTCGATAAATTTTTCCGCTAAAAGAGTTGATATTTTATTAACGCACCTGCACATGGATCATATTTTAGGCCTTGGATTTTTCACCCCACTTTTCACCCCAGGCCTGGAGGTACATATTTGGGGGCCTAAAACATCTGCTCAAACCCTTCGTTCG
>JBBSSE010000434.1:0-3079 GCA_038242375.1 Chitinophagales bacterium | reverse complement strand
TTACAGGTGCGGATGGACTTGCAAATATGTTTTTACAACAGGCCGGTTTTAACCTTGATGATCTATCCAAAGCGAATGACGGAAATATTCTATTCGTGATGAGTGATGTAAAGGCTAATGTTAACTCAAATGATTCCAATATGTTTAAAATGGATTTTAATGGTCTTTTAGTAATGGGTGTTAAAGATGAAGCTTCTTTTAAAAAGATCGTAAGTGGGGCGGAAAAACTTCTGGGAAAGGATAATATGGTGAAGGAATTTCCAATCACGCTTACTGATAAGATGATGGTGATTAGTAATGGTGCTTATGCGAATCAATATTTAGGAAATCAGTCAAAAAATAAATTTGACTTTTTAGATAAAATCGATGATGGTCCGGTGGGTGCCTATTTTGATTTACAAAAAATGATCTCCCTGGCCAATACCTCTTCAAAACCAAGCCTGGAAAAAGATACGTTAGTTGCCGAAAATTTAAATATGTGGAAAAATGTAATTGTGACCGGGGGAGAAGTGAAAAATGGTGCTGTGGAAATGAAGGCAGAAATAAAATTAATGGATGAAAATACCAATAGTCTGAAACAATTGAACAGCTATTTTTACAACATGTCGCAACTTCAAAAAAGGATGGAATCGACTTCTGCTAACGGTCGCAATCTCGATTCTCTTTTAACTCCGCCAACGGCGGATACCGTGCGCATAACAGATATTCCTAAAATTTAAATATGCCTGGAACAAGGGAAATGATGCAGATTAGAATGGATGGAGTGAACCCTGTTTTCATGGAGAAGGATCAATTAAAAGATTCAGAAGTATGGAACCGGGAAATTTCTATTTCTAAAGGACAACACCTGCATATTGTAGCCCCTTCCGGTTCCGGTAAAACATCCCTGATGCATTTTATTTACGGACTGAATTCAAATTACAGAGGTGGAATATGTTATGATTCAAAGAAGATAAAAGAATTTTCTTCAGAAGAGTTTTCTTCTTATCGTCAAAAAAATATGAGTATTGTTTTCCAGGACCTGAAGTTATTTGCTGATCAAACGGTCAGAGAAAATATTGAATTAAAAAGGATCTTAAATCCATATCATCCTGTGGAAATGATTGAAATAATGGCTGATCATTTAGGAATTAAATCCAAATTAGATCAGTCAGCAAAAACATGCAGCTATGGAGAGCAACAACGTACAGCTATAATCCGGGCACTCATGCAGCCATTTGATTTTTTGTTACTGGACGAGCCTTTCAGTCATCTGGATGATTTAAACCGGACAAAAGCAATGGAGTTAATCTATGCCGAATGCGCAAAACGGAATGCTTCCATGATCCTTGCAAATTTAAATGAAGAAAAGTTTTCGAAGAATGAACGGGTTGTGTTTTTGTAAAATTTCTTTTTAAAGAAATAATAGAAATTGTTTCACCTGATTTAAACAAACTTCTTTTTTCTTAAATGTAAAATCCGTATAAACTTATTTAGTTCTGAGCTATGTCACTATCCTATAAAACCATAAAGCCCCTCATCGTTACCGGAGAAAATTCTGTCTCGAGATTCATTGGCTTTTTTGGCCTGGGCATTGGTGTAATACTTCTACTCATTTCTATGCAGATGTTTGTAAATATTCAACAACTTTTACAAACAAATACACCCCGGAAAAATGGCTATGATTTCATTTCCATTTCAAAGACCATTACCAACCAAAACATGGGAATGGATAATAATTTCACACCGGAAGATCTAAAAAAACTGGAAGCACAACCCGATATTAAAGCTATCTCACCTTTAATATCCAACAAATACCAGGTAACCGCCAACGCAGGAAATTTACTGCCCTTTCGAACGGATATGTTTTTAGAAAGTATGAACGCTGATTTCCTGGATACACTTCCTCCAAATTTTAAATGGCAACCAGGACAGGAAACTGTTCCATTGATTTTCTCTGCTGACTTTTTAGAACTTTACAATGTCTTTGCGCCGGCACAGGGCCTGCCCCAATTATCTCCGCAAACAATCACTTCTGTCAATATATTTTTAGAGTGTTCCGGTCCCAAAGGCAGATACACATTTAAAGGAAATGTGGTTGCATTATCTGACAGGGTCAACTCCATTTTAGTTCCTGAAAGTTTTATGAAATGGAGTAATGAATTTTTTACAGGAGATACTACGCCACCGTCTCCTTCAAGAGTTTATATTAAAACCTCCGATGCAAATAATCCTCAATTAATTTCTTTTTTGGACAAGGAGGGATATCATCTGAATAAAGAAACCATCAAATTCGGACGGCTTAAAAGTACTCTTCAAAATATCGTGCGTGCGTTGGGAATTTTTGGAGTACTGGTGATCATTATGGCCCTGATGCTTTTTTCTTTTTATGTACAATTAATGATCGCGAAAAGCAAGGAGAATCTGCGGTTACTGATAACGATTGGCTATTCCCCAAAATGGCTGGCAGAAAGCGTGGCCAAAACCTGGCTTCCGATGTATTTCTTCATTGTTTTATTTTCTCTTCTTATTACACAGATCGGGCATCTTTTATTCCGTCAGCTTCCATTTGCAAAAATGGCTAACTTAAGCCCTGTGCTACATTGGAGCGTTTTCCTCATTGCACTGATCTTAATCGGGTTGACAATTTTAATGAATAAAAAATTGGTTAAAAAAGAATTAAAAGCGATTGGTTGAGGTTTCAGGTTTCAGGTTGTAGGTTTTACGCCAATGTCGTTTAATTAAGTTTTTTACATAGAAAATATCACCCCCTCGGGGTTGGGTTCTGCATATTTCCATTTTTAAGCTATAATAATGTCATCCCTTCGGGATTAAAACCCGGAACGCCCGCCTGAACGAGCCATTCGGGCGGGGGTGACATTCTTGCATTAACTAAATGACATTGGGTTGTAGGCTGTGGTTGAATGGAATGATGTGTAGGTACATTAGTCAATAAATGGAATTCTTATTGTTGAAAAAATAAGGTCTCATGTATGAGAATGGGACCTTAGAAATAAAAATGGGTCCTGCAAAAGTGATAACTTGAAGTTGTAATATTTCAATCACTTTAATAAAACAGAGACCCATGACACAAGTTAAG
>JBBSSE010000433.1:0-3085 GCA_038242375.1 Chitinophagales bacterium | reverse complement strand
GGTAATTTTAAACTAAACGGACTGCCAAAAGGTAATTATATCCTTCTGGTAACTATTCCCAAATATGCTGATTATGTTGAATTATTTGAATTAGGAACTTCAGAAATTCATGATTTTAAAAAAATACATCTTTCAACAAAAGCGATAATACTTCAGGAGATTATTGTAAGACAGACACCCATTCGAATAAAAGGAGATACGACAGAATACAAAGCAGATAGTTTTCGGGTAAAACCCAACGCGACAGTAGAAGACCTGCTGAAGGAATTGCCGGGTATCCAGGTGGATAAAGATGGAAAAATTACTGCGCAAGGGCAATCGGTTCAAAAAATACTGGTAGATGGCGAAGAGTTCTTCAGCGATGATCCTACCATTGCCATCAGAAACTTGAGAGCTGATGCTATTGATAAAGTACAGGTATTTGACAAAAAAAGTGACCAGGCATCTTTTACGGGAATAGATGACGGACAAACGACCAAAACAATCAACCTGGAACTGAAGGAAAATGCACGAAGAGGATATTTTGGAAAAGTGGCGGTGGCCGCATTAAACCAGTATTACAATAGCCAGGCATTTATTAATTCATTTAAAGGAAAAAGAAAACTTTCTGCCTTTATTGTCGCAAGCAGCACAGAGAAAACAGGTTTGAATTTTGAAGAATCATCCAGTTATGGTTTTGATGATGATAATGTAAGTGTTGATGAAGGTTCAGGTACTATATTTATTACTTCAGAAGGAGAAGACGATCTCGGAACACAAAGTTATGCAGGGGAAGGATTACCGGAAAGTTTGAAAGCCGGGCTTCACTTTTCTAATAAATGGAACAGGGATGCTCAGAATATGAATGGCAATTATTTGTTCAATAAGCTTGCAGAACACGGCGCTGCAAATTCGTTCCGTCAAAATACCCTGAAAGATTCCCTGTACTATAATCGTCAAAATGTAGATCGATATTCAGATAAGTTGAGACATACTTTATCAGGAATTTTTGAGACACAAATAGACTCATCATCCTGGCTAAAAATAACTGCAAAGGGACATGCAGGTATTTTTGAAAACATCGATCATGTGGAGTCAGAAGCATTAACCGCTGAAAACCAGCTTGCAAACAGAAGTATAAGAAACAATACAAATAAAGGGGATAATTTATCCATTGATGTCAACGCACTTTATAGAAAAAGATTTGAAAAGAAAGGAAGAACGGTTTCGCTGAATATAAATTCGAAAACCTATCAATCTTCCCATAAAGGTTATTTACAAAATGAGTCTTTCTTTTATTTAAATTCTCTACAAAGAGATACGATCGATCAACATAAAACGAACAGTGGAGATCAGCATATTCTTAGCGGCAGAATTACTTACACAGAACCTCTTTCAAACAAATCTTTCCTCGAGATAAATTACTCTTATAGTAATAATAATAGCAGTATAAAAAGGCTCACTTATAATAAGGATATTGATTCAAAATTCTCTGTACTTATAGATAGTTTGAGCAATGATTTCGATTACGGGGTTCATACACATAGCGCAGGAATAAATTATCGCTTTAATGAAAAAAAATATTATTTTTCATTTGGAGGGAATATTGCCAACACCCATTTCAATCAAACAGATGTGGTGAAGGATAGCAGCCGTAAATATGATTATACCAACCTGTTTCCACAGGCAGTATTTAATTTTAAATTTAACGCTTATAGCAATTTAAATATCAAGTACACGGGCATTACCAATCAGCCAACTATTCATCAATTACAACCAATAAAAAATAATAATGACCCGCTAAATATCCTTGTCGGAAATCCAAATTTAAAACAGGAATTTGAAAATACTCTTCAGTTAGGTTATACAAATTACCAGGTTTTAAACGAGCGATATTTGATTCTAAATTCCTTCCTCGTTCATACGTCCAATATGATCAGCTCCAGCTATATTATTGATCCTTTAGGCAGAAGGATTTACCAGTCTATAAATACAGATAATGGATATGCTGTGACGTTTGCAGGAGGATATAGTATTAGAATACCCAACACAGCCGCCAGGCTTTCATTTGGACCTTCCTTAAACTATTCAAAATATAGCAATTTAATTAACGGTTTAAATAATTCGACCCAAACCACCAATTTCCTTTTCAGAATAAATGCGAAAATCGCAAAAAGTGAAAAGTACGATTTTTACGCTACTATTATACCTTCTCTGAACAGGTCTATTTCTTCTATAAGTGCGGCTGCCACTACAAAATTTACAAATTACAATTTCAATACCGGCGGAAATATAACTCTTCCGGCAAAGTTTGAAATGGGTACAGATATCAATATTAATTTGAGAGAAAAAGTAAACAAGTATGATGTCAATAATAATGTGGTATTAGTAAATGCATATGTAGAAAAGAGATTTCTGAAAAATGAAGTACTCAGCCTGCGTTTAAGCATCAATGATATCCTTAATCAAAATAAAGGATACGACCGGTTTATCACCCCTTTTTACACGGAAGAAAAAACGTTTCTGACCTTTAAAAGATATGGGCTGATAGGCCTGACATATAATTTTGTGAACAAGGGCGGAAAAGTGAGTACGGAGGATGGAACAATTCGATTGTAAAAATCCAAAAGGTCACGACACGATCAGGATAAATAAAAAGAAACCAAATGCAAAAGCAACTATTCATATTCATTACGGGATTTATTATTGCGCATACTTCTTTTTCGCAAACCCATTTTATTTCAGCAGGAAAAATAGAATTCGAAAGACGGATAAATATCTGGGCTACGCTCAAAGGAGAATTTGCCGAACAGCTTAAAAAATCAACTTCACAATATAAAACAGACTATTTTGATTATACGTTTGATAAAAATAAAGCGGTTTATAAATCAGGTAGGGAAACTGATTCTAAAGTAGCTTTTTTTGGTGCCGCACCGGCAAATGACAATATCGTTTACTCCAATTTCGAGAACGGTCTGTCTGTTTCTCAAAAAAACGTCTATGAAAAAACCTACCTGGTGGAAGACAGTTTGCGCAATGCTACCTGGAAAATCACGGATGACTTCAGAGACATAGCCGGCTTTAACTGCAGACGAGCCACGACGAT
>JBBSSE010000432.1:0-3085 GCA_038242375.1 Chitinophagales bacterium | reverse complement strand
TGCAGCTCCAAAACCGGGAAATCTTTTTTATGCCTATGAATTTGAACATTTAACTCAAGGTGGATGGGCTTACAATGTTGTTAATACAAGTGATTGGGTGCCGGAAGTGCCTTTTTCAGTCCAGACGATTCATGATTTAAATACATTAAATCCTTTTCAGAATGCAAAGCACCTGATCAGGAAGCAAAAATTTCCGAAGAATCTTTTTGTAAAACACATTTATAACCGTATAAGCAAACCTTCCTTAAAGGTTCAAAAAAATTATCAGAAATACCTGGGTAAAATGGTCTCCAAATTTGTCCGGAAAACATTTCCGGAATTTACACCTCCGGAATATTTCAAAAGCAGCGATTATGTGCGCACTGGACTCACCATCGTCTTAATACCGGATGAAAGTTATTTTGAAAAATATCCACAAAACACGACAAATGTGTGGCTTAATCATGCACAGGAACCATATACTTTTCTGGTGGAGAAAATGAAATAGGGTGACTCGTCAAACACATATCTGAAAACAAGAAATGCTAAGAGAATTTCCAATTTGAATAACCACCTATATTTGCACCGAAGGAATAAATCCAGGTCCGGCGGATTCAAAATCAGGATCATCCTATGATGCCGGATTCATTCTCATTTATTTTTGGCAACTTTGCACCAATTAAAAAATTAATTGTGAATGGATAAATTGCTTTTAAGAGAACAGGAAAAATTTGAGGCAGTTTTTCAGAACGCGTCACTGGGTATACTTGTTATAAATTCGCAGGGAGAAATCATTCTTGCAAATAGTTTTTTGCTGACTCAATTCGGGTATGAAAATCCCGAGGAGTTAATCGGTAAAAAAATGGAAATATTGATTCCCAAACGATATCATGGCAATCATGAAACTGACCGGAATACATTTATTGATAACCCTTCTGCCAGGCCAATGGGAATGGGGCGTGATTTGTTTGGTGCCAAAAAAGACGGCACTGAAATGCCTTTGGAAATTAGTTTAAGCAGTTATAATAATGACCAGGGAGTTTTTTCCATTGCTTTCATCAGTGATATTACAGCAAGAATAGAGGTGCAAACAAAATTAAAAGAGCAACGTTTAGCGCTTGCAGCACTGAATAAAAAGATGGAGATTCTCAATGAGGAGTTGGAAAAGAAAGTAGCTGAAAGGACATTTGCCCTGCAGAAAACATTGGAGAAATTAGAGGCTTCCAAGGATGAACTTGGTAAGGCTCTTAATAAAGAAAAAGACCTCGGAGATTTAAAAAGTGGTTTCGTATCCATGGCATCGCATGAGTTTAGAACTCCTTTAAGTACAATCCTTTCTTCAGCCTCTTTATTGGCAAAATATAAATTGACGGAAGAACAGGAAAAGCGTGACAAACACGTACAACGCATCAAATCTTCCGTAATAAATCTAAATAATATTCTAAATGAATTTTTATCGATCGGGAAAATTGAAGAAGGAAAAATAATCGCTCATGATGCATTTTTCGATATCAAAGAGTGTATTACTTCACAATACACTGAAATGAGCGAAATATTCAAGAAAGGACAAAAGATAGATTACAAACATGAAGGTGAAACAATTGTGCGGATGGATGACAATTTGTTTAAAAATATACTGATCAATCTACTTTCCAATGCAGCAAAATTTTCAGGAGAGGATTCATTGATCTCCTTAAAAAGTTCCGTAAAAAATAAAATCGTAAAATTTCAGATCCGCGATGAAGGGATTGGAATTTCAGAAAAAGATCAGAAACATTTATTCGAAATCTTTTTCAGAGGATATAATGTCACGAATATATCCGGTACCGGTTTAGGACTGCATATAGTAGCCAGGTATATAGAAATGATGGGTGGAAAAATGGATTTAAAAAGTGAATTAAATAAAGGAACGGAAATAAACCTAATATTTGCACAATGATTAAGATATTAATTGTAGAAGATAATACGGAAATAAGGGAAAATACAAGTGAGATATTGGAACTTGCCAATTACGACGTAAGTACGGCCGCAAATGGAAAAGAAGGCTATGAAAAAGCTGTAGCAGACACGCCGGATCTGATTGTGTGCGATATAATGATGCCTGTATTAGACGGGTACGGTTTGTTGCATTTAATAAATAAGAATGAGAATCTAAAAGGGATTCCGTTCATTTTTTTAACGGCTAAAACCGAAAGAAATGATTTCCGCAAAGGGATGGAAATGGGTGCGGATGATTATATCACCAAACCATTTAATGATATCGAATTATTAAATGCGATAGAAAGTCGGCTGAAAAAGATTGGTTTCCAAAAAGAAAAAGCATTGGAATCACAAAATCTCCATGATTTTTATGAAGAGGTAAAACATGAAAATGCCCTCGAGAACCTGGCAGACTCCACCCAGGTAAATCAATATAAAAAGAAACAACGCATTTATGCTGAAGGCAATCACCCACACAGTTTATACTACCTTAATTCGGGTAAAATAAGAACGTATAAGATTAATGAGATAGGGAAAGAACTTACAATTGGTTTGTATACTACAGGAGATTTTTTCGGATATCATTCATTATTACAGAACTCACCCTACAATGAAACTGCCGAAACGCTGGAAAAATGCGAGATCAGTTGCATCGGAAGAGAAGATTTTGAAATATTGATTAATAACAATAAAAAGGTCGCCCAGAAATTTATTAAACTTTTGGCGCATAATGTAATTGAAAAGGAAGAGCAACTCTTAAATCTTGCCTATAACTCGTTAAGAAAAAGAGTGGCGGATGCGCTTATCACTTTATTAAGAAAATACAAAGAAGAGGGGAATTCAAATTTTATCATTCAAATATCGCGGGAAGACCTCGCACATATTGCGGGCACTACAACGGAATCACTTATAAGAACATTGAGTGATTTTAAATCAGAGAAATTAATTGAATCCGAAGCAGGATCAGTGAAAATATTGAATGAAAAGAAATTATTGGATATGCTGAATTAAAGAATAGACTTCAGTACTTTCTGGTTAAAATCATTCGACAACTGAATGAAGTCTCGTTCAAACTGCCAGATTTGCTGTCTTAATTCATTGTGCAGACAAAGGCTTTTATCTCCTA
>JBBSSE010000431.1:0-3091 GCA_038242375.1 Chitinophagales bacterium | reverse complement strand
TCTCTAGAAAGCCGTTGGTAATTGAAGTATAAATTTGTTTCTCATGCCAGAAAGAATGGATATAAGGTATAGGGTATTAAAAATTGGTATGAACTGGTGGTGGCTGTTTACTCGCTGGTGTCTTTTATGTTTTTTTATTTTATGAGCTTGATTTCCCTAGAGTTGAAAAAGATGGAGTGAGGTAGACCTGAAGTACGTCGTCACATTGCTACATAACCATACCAAACACTGTGTTATGAGTTGTAATACAGTTCGATTCTAAATCATTATTTTATGAATAAGGATCGATATTCTCTCCCACCTACCTCATCACCTTCAACCCCACTTTAAAAGTATTACAATGCCCTTCAACAATCTCATGAAGCAAACTCGAATACCCTCCACCCATAGATGTTTGCACCGGCACTCCTTTCTTTTTACATAAAGTGTAAACCATCTCATCCCGTCTCCTGCATCCATCGAGGGTAAGTTTTAATTTCCCCATTTTATCGGTCGAAAGAACATCTACCCCGGATAAATAAAAAACAAATTGAGGATTTACTCTCTCAAATAGTTCCGGTAATACGCGTTCTAAGATTTTTAAATATTCAACGTCCTCTATTCTATCTTCCAAGCCAATATCTAAACTAGATTTTTCTTTCTTAAAGGGGAAGTTGTTTTTTCCATGCATACTAAAAGTGAAAACGCGGTCATCGCCATAAAATATCTCGGCAGTTCCATTGCCCTGGTGTACATCCAGATCTACGATGAGAATTTTCTTTAAACCTTCATGTTTCAATAAGTAATTTGCTGCAATGGCCTGATCATTCAGCAAACAAAACCCTTCGCCCCAATTGCTGCCAGCATGATGTGTTCCTCCTGCGATATTAAATCCGTATCCATTCTTTAAGGCCCATAGAGCAGATTCTAATGTTCCTTTGGCAATGTGTCTTTCACGTTGTATCAATTGTTCTGACAACGGAAATCCGGTTCGCCTTGCTTCCAATCTTGTGAGGGATAAGCTCTTTAATTTTTCCCAATATTCCTTATCGTGTGTCAATAGAATAGTTTCCTCTTCGATTATTCCCGGCTCAAAAAAATGGCTTTCTTCCACCACACCTTCCCGCAGCAGTTGCTCATGTAGTAATTCATATTTAATCATTGGGAAACGATGATCTTCCGGTAATGGATGCACATATTTGGGATGGTAAGCAATCATAGGATTTAAAGGTAAGGGCATTTTGTGAGCTGTGAGCAATGAGCAGTGAGCAATGAGCTAAGAGCTTTGAGCCAATGCGAAAAGCTGATCTCTGTCCGCTTAAAATATAAAATCGAAAGACGTATATAAATGGCCAAATTTGTCCTAACTTCTCCCCCAAAAAAATAAAACCATGACTAAATATCTCCTGCCTGCTTGTTTCCTGATTATGACTGTGATCAGTTGTAATTCATCTAAAATAGATAATGGCAATACGGAAGATGGATTCAGTGGATTTAATGTGGATACACTGAACAATGATATAAGGATCCTTGCATCGGATTCTTTCTTAGGGCGAAAACCATTTACAGAAGGAGAAGTAAAAACGATTGCTTATTTGAAAGAGCGCTTTGCTGAAACAGGTTTGCAGCCTGGGAATGGAGATAGTTATTTTCAGGATGTACCGATGGTGAATATTGCGACACAGGCTGATCCTGAAATGAAAGTAGAAACTTCAAAAGGAATTATTACATTAAAGGGGTTTGATGATTATGTGATTTGGACAGAAAAACCAGATCCTCTTATCAGCCTGGATAAAAGTGAACTGGTGTTCGCAGGTTATGGAGTAAACGCACCGGAACGCAACTGGAATGATTATGAAGGCCTGGATGTAAAAGGAAAAATTGTAATGGTGCTGGTGAATGATCCCGGGTATGGAATAGATGGATCATTATTTAAAGGTGATACAATGACTTATTATGGAAGATGGACGTATAAATTTGAAGAGGCAGCAAGACAGGGAGCGAAAGGTTGCCTCGTGATTCACAATACCAAAGCGTCAAGTTATCCTTTTAGTGTGCCGCAAAATAACTGGAATGGTTCAAGGCTATTGTTGGATGAGCGTGGAAAGGATGTGAAATACTGTGATGTGGTGGGATGGGTTTCGGAGCCAACAGCTATTAAACTGTTGGAAGCCGCGGGTTACGATTCTACCTTACTCACCAAAGCAGCCGTTCCGGGGTTTAAAGCCGTTCCACTAAATGAAAAACTAACGACAAACATCAAGGTAAAAGCCACTTATAATATGTCCCATAATGTAGTCGGAAAAATCACGGGCAGTAAATATCCGGATGAATATATTATTTATACCGCGCACTGGGATCACTTGGGAATCGGTAAACCGGATGAAACGGGCGACAGTATTTACAATGGCGCCCTGGATAACGCCAGCGGTGCAGCGGGATTGCTGCAATTAGCAAAAGCGTTTAATAGTATGAAGGAGAAACCGGAACGCACCATTGTTTTTCTTTCTGTAACTGCGGAAGAACAAGGGCTTTGGGGATCGGCTTATTATGCAAGGAATCCTATTTACCCAGTAGACAGTACTGTCGCAAATATTAATATGGATGTGCTCAATAGTTTTGGAAAGACCAAAGATATCGTCGTGGTAGGTCATGGACAATCAGATCTTGAAGATTATTTAAAGGATGCGGCAGCGAAAATGGATCGGGTAATCTCCTATGAGCCTCATCCTGAGGCCGGCTATTACTACAGGTCCGATCATTTCAATTTTGCAAAAGTAGGCATTCCTGCCTTGTATATTAATTCAGGAATTGATGTAATTGGTAAAGGAAAGGAATATGGAAAACAAAAACTGGATGAGTACACAACAAAAACGTACCACCGTCCATCAGATGAGTATAAAACCGATTGGAATATGGATGGTGGCATTGAAGATCTGAAATTATTATTTCTTGTTGGCAAGCGTCTTGCCTTTGAAAATAAGTGGCCTGGTTGGAAAGAGGATTCGGAATTTAAGGGGATAAGGAAGTAGGGTGAAAAGTTGAATGCCGCGCGTTGAAAACTTCGTGTTGAATGCCTTCGGCGTTGAATTGGTGAATTGTTGAATTGTTG
>JBBSSE010000430.1:0-3091 GCA_038242375.1 Chitinophagales bacterium | reverse complement strand
GTTTTTATTCACCCTTGATTTTAAATTTTAAACTTTTAGCAATATGAAACAATCATTAACCATCCTCATCTTATCCATGTGTCTGGCATTATCAGGTTGCCTAAAAGAAGTATTACCAAGCGATGCCTTAACCACTGTCACCCTTACGCAATCACCGGAAGGCCTTACCAAAGCAGTGAACGGGGCTTATTCTCTTTTCAAAGACCATGTTGAATTTAATGGTACGACAGATTTAACTCTGATGTATTTGCGTCAATATTATCAATTGTCAGATTTCGCCGGCGACGATATTGTTTGCGCCCAGGTAACCACTGATCCGTTTTTTTACAGCTTCACCCTGGATCATACACCTACGCAAACCAATGCCCGGTATTTTTGGTACATTTCTTATAAGATCATCAATAATGTAAATACGGTGATTGAAGCAGGTGAGAAAATTACCAATCCAGATATAGCTACCAGGCAATTATTAGGCGAATGTTATTTTCTGCGCGCCTTTTGTAATTTTAATCTTGTCCGCATATATGCACTTCCTTATTCACAAAACCCTTCAGCGCCGGGAATCATCTTACGCACTTCTACGGCTGATCCGGCACAAAAAGAACGAGCTACGGTAAGTGAAGTTTACCAGGCAATTATAGCTGATGCAGAAAAAGGAGCCTCCTTAATGGAACAGTCAAGAGGTGTGCAATATGCTTCGAAGGAAGCTACCTGGGCACTGTTGTCAAGAGCCTATCTTTATGCCGAAAATAATGACAGCACTATTTATTATGCGGACAAGGTCATTAACTCCGGTAAATTTTCTATCGAAACAGCCGATTCCTATCCCACTTATTTTGCCAATGCCACCTCCCGGCCATCCACAATATTTTGTATCGCTTTTACAGAAGTAGATGATTACGGAAAAGCTTCCATAGCATCCATGCTCTATTCTGATGGAAATTCAGGTTGGGGAGAAGAATATGCTTCCAAATCATTGAGAGATACGATGTCGGCATTTCCGAAGGATGTCCGGTGGGATTATATTGTTCCCCTAAAAGATGGCAGCGGGAATTTGCAAAAAAAGAACGGAATTGATATTTATTACATCTCCAAATTCTCCTTCCAGGGTAACCGGCCAAATCTTAGCTCACCTGTCATGTTTCGCCTGGCCGAAATGTATTTAAACAAAGCAGAAGCCGAAGCCAAAAAAGGAATGATTTCAGCAGCGCTGGATGATGTAGATATGATTAGAAAAAACCGGGGATTAGAAAATGCTTTATATAAGGGCACTTTACCTCCGGGCCGTCAAATATTGGATATTGTACTCAACGAAAGAAGAATTGAACTTGCATTTGAAGGTCACCGGACTTTTGATGTCTATAGAAATAAGAAAGATTTAAACCGCACTTATTGGGGATATCATTTGCCCGGGCTAAAAGAAACAGATATTAATCTTGCTCAGAATCCTACAGGATACACCAATATGATCGTAAAGTGGACTGACCCTAAAATCATCTATTACATCCCTATAGATGAAATTCAGGCGAACCTGCTTAGTACTCAAAATCCATAATCATTAATCAATGTCATTTTGTTTAATTAATAAAAGAACAGTTATGAAATCAATTAAATTTATCTTACTCTACTCACTCCTTTCCTTTTTACTAATAGGAATGGGTGCATGCAAAAAAGATTCCCAGGCTCCACAAATAGACGTGGTATATGAAGTGAAAGTGGACGGATTAACCGCAACATTTACCAACCAGACAAAGGATGTCACAACTTATAAATGGGACTTTGGAGACGGGGCATCTTCAACGGATCAAAACCCGGTGCATACTTACGCCGCCAAAGGGAAATACGTCCCCACTTTATATGTAACAACCGGTTCCGGAAAAACATATGAAGGATCTACCGTGCTGAGGCTTTCAAAAGGATCTCCGGTAAAATTAGATGACAACTCCTTTTCAGATTGGGATACCATCAAAACGAGTGTCATTGTTTCCGGGCCGGGAGGTGGAATTTTCCGGAAAGTGACTTTCGATTATGACGGAGAATATATTTATTTCAACATAATAATGGCTTCTAAAAAATCCAATGGGGATATATTTGATTTCTACATTGATTCTGATAATAATCCCGCTACAGGTCTCATTACTTCTTTGTTCACCGGCGCAGGTATGAATGTATTAATTGAGGGAGCTATGCTGGACAATTGGTTCGATGTCTTTTACCACACAGGTGCGCAAAATAGTTTTTCTTTCAATCCACAGCCTATAAATGACTTTTATAAAATAGGCACTATTGCGGATAGTGGGGGCGTGTTGCAATTTGAAGGAAGACTAAGCAGGTCCAAAATTCAGGGGCTTACCGGTAAAGGTTTTAAAATAGGAATAGCCGCTACAAAGAGTGACTGGAGTGTAACGCTGGGAACAGCGCCAGATGCAAATTCGCCGGCGTTTTTTGTGGATACAAGTGAGTAACCGGTTAATTGTTTCGCATTTTAAAAACGTAAATCATCATAAATTTAAGAGCTGGTATAAAACATCTACCACATTGAAATTTCCAGTTTAAAAATTGTCGTTCAAAATTGTCTCATTTTTTTAGGGTAATAGTTGGAGATTAGGAAAAGCAGCAAGTTTATTTAAAACAATTCTATCGCAGAGCATTCATCTTATTTTGAATTCTAATTTATGGAAAAAGCATCATCTGATTCGAGGGTTCTTTCCGGCCACATTCAAAAAGTTATTGAGCCTTCATTAAAAACGACCACCGCGCCGGCAACAAAGCGCCTTGCTTCCCTGGATTTTTACCGCGGATTAGTAATGGTTCTTCTAATGGTAGAATCAGCCGGATTATACAATCATCTTGTCAGCAAGTTTTCTCCAACATCCTTTGGTTATTTAATCGCCATTCAATTTACGCATGCTCCCTGGCATGGATTGCATTTTTGGGATTTGATACAACCAGCATTTATGTTTATTGCCGGTACTGCAATGGCTTTTTCATTATCAAAACAAAACGCGATGGGAAGGCCCTGGAATGTACAGTCCCTTCATGCTTTAAAACGCAGCGGATGGTTGTTCTTTTGGGGTGTGTTTATTTATGC
>JBBSSE010000429.1:0-3109 GCA_038242375.1 Chitinophagales bacterium | reverse complement strand
GCGCCCTCTTTTTTCATGGCTATTGTGGTGGCTTATGTATTTGGTTTATTATTACATGATTACACCGGATTGCCGCTGACGGGGAGTTGGTTCAACATAGACCAGGTGACGGGGAAACGCTATCTCACCCTGCAAAACCTTATTCTGCCGGCCTTTACTTTAGGCATCAGGCCTATGGCGATCATTACTCAATTAACGCGGAGTTCTATGCTGGATGTACTAAACCAGGATTATATCCGGACAGCTTATGCCAAAGGATTATCCAAAAGAAAAGTCGTGTTTAACCATGCTTTAAGAAATGCTTTGAACCCTGTGATAACAGCTATTACAGGCTGGTTTGCCGAATTGCTTGCCGGAGCGTTTTTTGTGGAATATATTTTTGGCTGGAAGGGGATTGGTAAAGTGACAGTAGATGCTTTGGAAAAACTGGATTATCCCGTTGTTATGGGATCTGTACTGTTTGCGGCAACTATTTTTGTGCTGATAAACATCCTGTCAGATCTGCTTTATAGTGTGGTGGATCCGCGGGTGAAGCTATGATGAAAGTATAAATGACCGGAATAGAATAATGAATGCTCAAAAAATATTTAACTCGCGGGAAATAGATTTTTAGGTGGGAAGAATCTTTTTAATCGATCGATTTAAGCTGAACCTCGTACCGCATGTACAAAAAAGTTAGAGCAATTGCTTTCTTGTTCTTACATTGCAAAAAAATAAAGTTTGATAATAGCCTGATATGAAAGATTGGATTCAAAGTTTAAAACAAACAAATTTAGTAAAATCCCTTGTTCACTTTTTAGTTGGAATTGTCAGCTATCCGGGGTTAACTATCTTTAATAAAATTAAGATTACCGGCACGGAAAACATCAAAGATCTTCCCAGGAGAAATGTATTGTTTGTCAGTAACCATCAAACCTATTTTGCCGATGTGATCGCTTTCTTTCACATTTTCAGCGCAGTAAAATGGGGCAAAAAAAACAGGCTTGGCTTACCTTATTACCTGTTGAATCCCTTTACACGGGTGTATTATGTAGCCGCAGGAACCACCATGAAAAGCAGTTGGCTTAGTAAATTATTTACCTGGGGTGGTGCTATTACCGTTCAGCGTTCCTGGGTACCCGAAACAGGTGAAAAAAGAAAGGGTTTAGATGTGGCGGATACCCGAAAAATAGGTAATGCTTTAGAAAATAATTGGGTTCTTACCTTTCCACAGGGAACCACCAAACCATTTGCTCCGGGCCGAAAAGGAACTGCCTTTATAATCAAACAATACAAACCAATTGTTGTCCCCGTTTGTATAAATGGTTTTTCAAGAGCCTTTGATAAAAGGGGCCTTAAGTTGAAGAAAAAAAATACCCGTTTGACCTTAAACTTTAAAGCGCCCATTACATTTTCAGAAGACGATAACCTGGACGATATCTTAGACAGAATTATGCAGGAAATTGAGCAGGTTAAACCAAATTAGGTTACGTTCTTTTATGCGATATTTTTCATCTAAATTATTTGCAATCCGTTTCACCGGATATATTATCCTGATTAAAAAATTCCAAATCAAATAGCTTGTTAAAAGAATAAAATTATTTGTTCAAAAAAATCCATAATTGATTTTTTAGCGTATATGTTTCTACAGGATTTGTAGAAATTTAGCCATAATCCTGCTGCAATTCAATGCTGTGTTGAATGTATATTCATGGCATGATTTCAGTTAAGAGTTTAATATTAGATAGGTTGATGAGAATTGATTTATTGTTTTGGCTAACCACCTGAAAAGTACGATATGAAAACGAAGATTTTTTTAGTAGACGATGACGCAAGTGTGCGGGATATTTTTAGAATTATTCTAAATAATGCAGGTTATGAAGTAAAGATGTTTGAAAGCGGAAAAGATTTATTTGATAATGCGGACGACCTGCCTGATTTATTTATTCTAGATCAAAAATTACCCGATATGGATGGCCTGGAAATATGTAGAGGATTAAAGGGAAATGAAAATACAAAACATATTCCGGTGATCATAATTTCGGCTACTCCTGATCTTGAATTAGTTGTAAAGGAAGTTTGTGCTGATCAATATTTGGAAAAACCTTTAACCAAAAGAGACCTGTTGACGACGATTGCAAATTATATAGGGATTAATAGTTTGTAGTTTGTAGTATGTAGTTTGTAATCTTACTTTAAAATTTCATAATGTACCCCTTAATTGGTTAGCTGATTTTTCCTTCATCATTTCTTCCTGCTAATGCCAGCAGAGCAAGCTCTCCTGGCTTTCTTTGAACGTTAAGTCTTTGGGACCTCAACTAAAAACTTGAAACTAGCCCTGCACCGTCTTGTTCTACTTGGATAAATCAAATCCCATTTCCCTCAACCGGGAAAGAATTTTCTTATACACATCCACATTCATTTGGGGAGTTCTGGAAAGGATCCATAAATATTTCTTATTCGGATGACTCACCACTGCGTAACTATAGTCATCAGCCAGGTCAATGATCCAATATTTCCCTCTAAATGGCCAGAAGAATTGAACTTTTAATTTTGCATTGCCTGAATTCTTTACCACAAAAGCTTTTGCTTTTGCATAGGTTTCTTTCCCTTCTTTTCCATCTTTCCTGCACCGGTTCTCCACGATTACATATCCTTTATCACTTGGGGTATAGGTAGCCGTTGTGTACTGACAACCCTTTTGAAAACGTTGGGGAAAAGAGGCGATCTCATACCATTTTCCGGCATATTTCTCCAGATCTACATGTGGGACTGTTTGAATTTCCTGCGCCTGTGCATTGTCTGTGCTCATGAGAGTAAAATTTATAAATAATGAAAGGAAAAGAGTGGGTATATAATTCAGGCATTTTTATCCGCCGGGGCTTTATGGAGTAATTTTTATACATCGTTACCTGTTAATTTATAACAGTTAGCTGATAAACAAAATTAACGCCAACAGTTTTTGTTGATCCTAAAACACGTTTATAGACATGAATCATTCTTATCGTTGGTAACTCAGGGTAAATCTATATAAGATCATTGCTCCGGGAAGGATAAAATCCTGATTCAAAAAACTCCTGGCTCACCTTCCAAAAGTTCGAAGTCCGGATCAAGAAACCATGAAAGAAAT
>JBBSSE010000428.1:0-3122 GCA_038242375.1 Chitinophagales bacterium | reverse complement strand
GAATGAAATATCGCACGGTCGTCCATGCATCGGGGTTTTCGGTGTATGTCTTTTAATTTAGGACTTAGTTATCGGAAAACCCACTGGGACGAAAATTTGTGTAGATTTGGATAACATGACTTAATGCGATGAATAGACTTGAAACATATAAACCAGAGATCATTGAACTTTGCAGAAAGCACAAAGTTAAAAGCCTCTATGCCTTGGGGTCAGTTTTAACCGATGATTTTAATACGGAAAGTGACATTGACCTGGTAGTAGATTTTTTAAATGTTCCTGTAGCAGATTATGCAGACAACTACTTTAGCTTCAAATTTTCATTACAGGATATTCTTAAAACACCAATTGACTTATTGGAAGATAAAGCAATAAAGAACCCCTTTTTCAGACAGGCTATTAACAACCACAGACAACTTATATATAGACAATTACATAAAGACCTGGCTTTATGATATTCTGAAGGCCATTCAGGAAATTGAAAGTTTTTTTGAGCGGGGTTTTCCGATTTTAGGACAAAAAATTAAAACAACTTTGCCGGAAACCCCGATGTGCGATAAGCAATAAGAATTATGCATTTACTTTGGCTCCTGGTGAGATTGAAATATCGCAAGGTCGTCCAAGCCTCGGAATTTCCGACGCACGTCTTTTAATCCAGGACTCAGTTATCGGAAAACCCCACTGAAACAGGATTTATACCAGTTTTTTTCGGCGAAAAATATAACCGAAGAATTCCCGTTTACGTTTATTATAATTGTATCAGAAAGTGTTCCTGAATCGTCGTTTCAACGGTGTTTTCCGATTTTAAATAATTGAACTTAAAACCATCATACCGACCAAAGAATTGAAAGAATTAATTAAAGACGCAAAAATGAAATAAACAACGCACATTTTTGGTCCAGCCAATAATGATATTTTTATCTTATGATGCCTCAAGATTTTTTATTTATATTTCAATCATTTCATTATCAAATTTTTATTGATCATCAGGTTAAAACTCATTTCCTAAACCGTTTAGCCGAAGAAAATCATGTGGGCGGTGACGCCAACACCGGCAGGAAAACCCGGAAATACAGTGTTACAAAAATGCGCATGAAATATTCATAAAAACGCTTACCTTCAAATAGATACAAGTTTGCTGATGAGGTTTGAGAATGAAATGAACTATTTTATTCTTTGTCTTGTATATTCATACTTAATTTCAAATTTATCATCGTTTTCATTTATGGGAAATCTTCAGATTAAAGTTCAGCCAACCGTTTATGACGCAGTTATTGTAGGGTCCGGCGCAGGAGGTGGCATGGCTGCCTATGTTTTGGCCAATGCCGGTTTAAAAGTTTGTTTAATAGAAGCCGGACCAATGTACGATCCGGCTTCCGATTCTAATCAGCTAAAAAATGCCTGGGATTCTCCGAGGAGAGGAGCCAGTACCAAATATCGGCCCTTTGGAGATTTTGATGGTTGCTATTGGGGTTGGGAAATAGACGGTGAGCCATATACGCAATCGCCCGGAACGAAATGGGAATGGTGGCGCGCACGTATGCTGGGTGGCCGTACCAATCATTGGGGAAGAATTTCTCTTCGCTTTGGCCCAAAAGATTTTAAACATAAAAGTGTTGATGGCCTTGGAGATGACTGGCCAATAAGCTATGAAGATGTAAAACCATACTACGATAAAATTGATCGTCTGCTTGGTGTATTTGGATCCAACGAAGGGCTGCCGGATGACCCCGACGGAATATTTTTGCCCCCACCCAAACCGCGCCTTCACGAGTTATTTATAAAAAGAGCCGGAAACAATATCGGCATTCCTGTAATTCCATCGCGCATGTCCATTCTGACCAAAGCGATTAACAAAGAACGGGGCCAGTGTTTCTATTGTGCCCAATGTGGAAGAAGCTGTAAGATTTATGCGGATTTCTCTTCCTCTTCGTGCCTGATTATGCCTGCCTTAAAAACCGGAAATGTAGATCTTGTCACAGATTCAATGGTTCGTGAGGTATTAACCGATAGAGAAGGCCTTGCCACGGGTGTATCTTACTTTAATAAAACGGAGCAACAGGAATACCAGGTAAAAGGTAGAACGGTGATTCTTGCAGCGAGCGCATGTGAATCCGCAAGATTACTATTAAATTCAAAATCGCCGCGCCACCCGAATGGCCTGGCAAACGAAAGTGATGTGGTTGGAAAATATTTGCACGATTCTACCGGTGCAGATATGGGTGGCATAATCCCTGAGTTATTTGATCGCAAACGCTACAACGAAGATGGAGTTGGCGGCATGCACGTTTACACTCCCTGGTGGCTCGATAATAAGAAGCTTGATTTTCCACGAGGTTATCATATAGAATATGGCGGAGGCTTTGGAATGCCTTTATATGGTTTTAATTGGGGAATAGAAAAATTAAACGGCGCCTTCAAAATAAACAATAATCAAAAAGAAGCGGGTGGTTATGGCGCTTCGCTTAAAGAAGATTACCGTCATTTATTTGGTGCGCATGTGGGCATGGCAGGCCGCGGTGAATCCGTGGCAAGTCGCGATAGTTATTGTGAAATAGATCCTGAAGTAGTAGACAAATATGGAATTCCGGTTTTGCGTTTTCATACTAATTACCAGGATTATGAAATAAAGCAGGCTAAACACATGAAAGAAACATTCGCAGAAATATTACATTCTATGGGAGCGGTCATTACATGGGGAGGAGACGACGGACCGGAAAATAATTATGGCTTGCACCCTCCCGGGAAAATTATTCATGAGGCAGGAACCGTACGTATGGGAAATGATCCCAAACATTCGCCTTTGAACAAATGGGCTCAGGCGCATGACTGTAAGAATCTGTTCAATGTGGATGGTGGTATGTTTGTTTCCCAGGGTGATAAAAATATTACCTGGACAATTCTTGCCCTGGCTATGCGAACTTCAGAATATATTGTGGATCAATTGAAGAGGAATCAGCTATGAGCTATAAGATATTAGGTAGTAGGTAGTAGGTAGTAGGTAGTAGGTATTAGGTTTCAGGAATTTGCTCGTTTAAGATCGAAAGATTCAGGCTGGAAAACGTATAAAAACAAAGAACAATGGATAGAAGAAAATCATTAAAAGTACTTGCTCTGAGTACTTT
>JBBSSE010000427.1:0-3133 GCA_038242375.1 Chitinophagales bacterium | reverse complement strand
TGCCTGGAAACCTTTTTCCGGTATGGCATACCTGAGCAATAACATAATTATTCCAACGACCAATATTGAAGAACTATGCCCCAAACCCCAGAACACACCATCTTTCATGGCCAGCAAGGGAGAGTTCCTTTTAGTGACAATATTGCTGACAGCGGCTAAATGATCCACTTCAAAGGCATGCCTGAATCCAACAGAGATGGCCAAAAAATAGGGTAAAAACTCTATCCACATACTACTTAAATTTTAACGTGAATTACTGACCAACTATTTTCTTTTAATTAAAACTTCCACTTCTTGACTAACATATTCTTGGCAACTGCTCCCCTACCAGCATGTTTACCACACGTCTTCCGCCGATAGCGCTCATTAATATTACCTGTCGCGGATGTGCTGCCACTACTTCACCAATACAGGTAGCAAACTTTCCATTTTCATCATCATGCAATAAATTCAATAAATCATCGGCAATTGAATTCTCCACAATTGCAATAAATACTCCTTCGTTAGCCACATACAGAGGGTCGAGTCCCAGCATTTCGCAGGCACCCGATACTTGTTCATCTACAGAGAGTTCGCTTTGTTTAATTTCAATTCCAAGATTACAATCTCTTGCGATTTCGTTTAAAACAGTTGCAACACCGCCTCGTGTAGGATCGCGGAATAAATGAACACTTTCGCCAAATTCATCTAATATTCTTTTTACCGTAAAATTGAGATTAGTGGTATCACTAACAATATCAGTTTCAAAATCCAATCCTTCCCTGATACTCATAATAGCAACTCCATGCGTAGCAATTTGAGTTCTGACGATAATTTTATCACCCACTTTTATATTTCTAAAACTAATGTTCGCTTTTTCGTGCAACATGCCAACACCCGAGGTATTAATAAATATTTTATCGCCTTTGCCTTTCTCAACCACTTTGGTGTCGCCGGTTACCACTTGCACGCCAGCGTTATCACAAGCATTTTTGATGCTGGTAAGTATTTCCCAAAAATCGACCATACTTAATCCTTCTTCAATAATAAAAGACAAAGAAAGAAATTGCGGTATAGAACCACACATCGCCAAATCATTCACAGTTCCATTTACTGCCAGTTCGCCAATATTGCCACCGGGAAAAAAGATGGGAGAGATAACAAAACTGTCTGAGCTAAAGGCCATTTTTCCATTCATTGGAAAAATAGCGCCATCATGTTTTTCATCCAAATATGTGTTGCTTAACACATTGAAAACCCCACTGCTCAATAATTGATTGGTAAGTGTGCCGCCACTACCATGGCCTAACGTGATGATGTCGAATTCAAGCTTCGGCATCGGGCATGAAAGCTGCATGATTGATTTATCTGACATTCCGTTTATTGATTTTTTAAAATTGAAATCTGATTATTTATTCATATACCTTAATCTCTGTTCCGTTTAAGCTTTATACTTCATACTGTAACTTTTCGTATTTCCTCCGCCGCCAGATTTTTCTACGCTCACTAAAAAGATCTTTTTCTGTAATTGAACCTGCTTTTTCATCTGCATTTACTTTATGCACGAACTGGTATCTCTTCAAATCGTATCCCATGTCATCATCAAAGAAATTTTTGTGCATCTTTTCCAATTCTTCTTCACGGTATTTTGCCAGCGGCTTATATCTTTCATCCCGCTGTCTTTTAAATTTCATCCCGGTCATTAACTGTGGGAAATAAGATAGGGAAGCAACTTCTTCGGCAATCGTTTTTACTTTTTCCCGGAATGAATTTCCTGTCTCTACTAAACATACATCTATTAATTTCACTTCCATCGCGATGGCGGTTCCCCATGGAAGGCATTGTTCTGTAAAAAGATTTGCTCTTTCGGTGCCAATTCTTTTAGGTAATAAATAAGTCCAGTACTCCGAACCAAATAAGCCCATATTTCGTGTATGAGGGTTTAGAATAATGCCTTTTTGGGCGATAAATTTATCTGTTGATATTGCCAGCGAAACACCGCCTGCACCTGCGTTTCCCTGCAAGGCACTTATGACATAATGTGTATCGCTACAAATAATTTCTTGGATTAAATCATCTATCGCATTGATATTTTCCCAGGATTCCTGTGCCGGGTTTTCAGATGCTTCAATCACATTTAAATGAATGCCATTGCTCCAGGTATCTGCACCACCCATTAATACAACCACTTTAATATTTCTTTTCTTAACCTCTATAAATGCCTCTCTCAAGCGGTTGCAATGGTCCGTTCCAGATGCCCCATTGTAAAAATCGAAATTCAGATAGCCTACGTTATTATTTTCTTCATACCATATTTCACGAAATGTTTTTATTGACAAATCATCTTCAAAAATATTTAATGTTGATTCGGCAATCCCATTGACTTTTTCTCCCAAAGCAATTGTCGCGGGCAATTTAATAGCCCTTCCTCATTCTTCTTCAGGCACCGGATCCATACTGCTTTGTCAATTGTAGCAACACAAATGGCCCCATCTCTTTTTGCTACTATTTCACCTGCATTACCTTTTAGTTTGCTTTCTTCCACGGCACCGTAACAGAAATATTCTTCAATAAAAAAAGAACAGAGTACTCCCGGCGCACTATCGGCAGCATTTATTTTGCGTATGATTGTTTTCACATCGTCATCCCATGAAAATGCAAAGTCATTTTGGATCGTTGCACGGTTCCATTTTCCTTCCTTTTTTGATTCTATTCCAAGTGTCACGATTTCACCTGATGGAAACTTCTTCTCTTCGAAATTATGTACTGCCAATAAGAGCGCATCAATAGCCGCTTGTGTGACTTCGTGCCGATACAAAAAAGATTTGGGAACATCCTGCATAAGGAAATTTGATGTAGCCCATACAATACCTGCATCCATCTTTTCTGCGGCTTGTAAAATTGTAGTTCCCCACACTTCTTCATTGTTCAGGATTGCCCAATCTAATGAGCAGGAGCCTCTGTCGCCAACAATACCAGGGTGCACAATCAGGCAGGTATAATTTTTCCAGATAATTTCCGGAATCGTCTTTTTTAAATAAGGCGCAACAATTAATTCAGGCTTATAATTATCTACTGTTTCAATCATTTTTTCCGAGGTCGATACAATATGCACTTTTACATCATGATTAAGCCTGTCGAGCTCAATCCAGGC
>JBBSSE010000426.1:0-3135 GCA_038242375.1 Chitinophagales bacterium | reverse complement strand
TTCTTCAGGACTATTTCCGGTAAAGTATTGCCGGGCTGTAAGAAGCCCCTGCATTAATAAAGATGTTTCCACCAGGTCAGCCGCATCATCCTTTGCACTAAAAGGAATCGTAGTACCTGTGGCCCCATTCACCCAATGAGCGAAAACGCCATGATACGTTGTGCACTTATTTTTTAAAAAATCAACAATTGTATGGATCCTTGCCAGACCCTGAGTTTTCGTTATGAAATTCCGTTCTATTCCTACAAGAATACTCATAACACCAAAACCGGTACCACCGGTGGTTACAAGATCACCGGACGTATTTCTTTCACGCGCCATTCCCGAAACTGAATGTCCAAAGTCCCAAAAATATTTAAAGGTCTGTTTTTGAATTAGGGTTAATAATTCATCATCCGAAATGCGGGGAAATTTATCAACCGAATCAATTGCGGTGATTAAATCATAAATGGCGATTGGTGCCAGGGGAGTTTTGTTCACCGATCGCATACCGGTAGTTAACGTCAGCGCATATTTCGACAATGCATCCAGTTTCTGACTGGGTTTTATCAGAATTGTTTGGTCATTATTTTCAAATGATACCGTTACAGCCACGCCATTCCCCTGATTTTTTGCCAGGAGGATATTACTATTTACAACTGTTTTGTCGACAGGTGCCGTAAAATCAATTTTAAAGGATGGAGTACCTGGTACATTAAAGAAAAGATTGGATTTATTTTCATTTTGCCCATTGATCGTTACAGACGTAATTGCAAAAATTTCCGGCTCTTTCGGAGGTGATTCCTTTTTAGTGCAACCTGCTATTAAAACAATGATCAATAAAGTAAAAATGATGTTTTTCATTCGAATTTAAATTTTTTCTTGCCAGGCCGAATCTAAGCTTTTACAATCATATCCGGGTATCAGGTGTCAGGTAGTAGGTATTAGGTATTAGGTTGTAGTAAAACTTTATCGGTGTTTCCTGTTTTCATAATTCGTGCATAAAGTAGGTTTTAGGTATCAGGTTGTAGGTTGTAGGTAAAACCCTATCCGTGTTTCCCGTTTCCAAAATTCGTGTAATACGTGCCTTAAATAGGTTTCAGGTATCAGGTTGTAGGTTGTAGGTAAACCCTATCCGTGTTTCCTGTTTTCATAATTCGTGTAATCTGTGCTTAAATAGGTTTCAGGTATCAGGTTTTAGGTTGTAGGTAGATAAAACCCTATCCATGTTTCCTGTTTCCACGATTCGTTTAATCCGTGATAAAAATCCGTGTTTCCCGTTTTCAAAATTCGTGTAATTCGTGCCTAAAATTCGTGTTTAAAATATTCAAGATTCACTTTTAAAAAGTGCCTCCATCGTTATATCATTTTGTACCAGGTCGGGAAATGCATCCGCATTTTTAATGCCATGAGTAGATATCATGGTCAGAAAAATCGATTTACGCGTTTGTGTATGACTACGGAATACTGTTTCTTTTTGCTGTAATTCCATCGCATATTTTTTAGTAAGCGTGAATTCATCAATCGAAAATTTAATTTCACAAAGATTGATGCATTTATCCTGACGGTCAATTAATAGGTCAATCTGTACCCCCGGATCTTCTGCCGTATTCCGGGCTCTCCAGACTGAAGTCTCAGAATAAACGCCTTCAATACCCAAGGCTCTTTTTAATTGAACCACATGTTTCATACAGATGCTTTCAAATGCGATTCCGCTCCAAACACGCCATGAATTTCCTGTGGAATATTTGATCCACGTCCCCTTTCCTGAGGTCTTTTTATTCTCAATAAATTTTATATAAAAGAGAGAATATTCATCTGTCAATTTATAAATACTATTCTTTACCGTAGCATCGAATGGTATATATGGAGTGATGAATCCTGATTCCGTTAATTCATCCAACAATCTCGTCACTCCCCCTCCGGAAGTAAATTTAGAAGCCGCGATAATTTCCTGGCGGGTAAGTCCTGAACCTTTTTTTGCCAGGGCCCGGATTATTACCTGGTGATTTCCTGCATTATCAAAAAGAGAATCGTACAGGTTTTTAAATTCGTCCAATAAAAGTCCATCTTTTGAAAAACAAATCCTGTCAACAGCCTTTATTGTACTCTCTCCTTTTTTTATCTCTTTCAGATAATGAGGGATTCCCCCCATCACCATATATAATTGAAGTACCTGGTAGCGGTCAAGTTTGATGTTCCTGCTTTTTAAAAACAATTCTGTTTCAGCTATGGTAAATGGTAATAAGCGTATCTTTTTTGTTACACGGTTATGAAGTCCTCCACGATTGTTCACCACTTTTTGGATCATCCAGGAAGCTGATGAACCACAGATCACGACGATTAAGTTGGATTGTTTTACTGCCCAGCTATTCCAGAAATTTTCAAAGGCCTGTAAAAAACCAGATCTTGGTGAATGTATCCATGGAAATTCATCAAAGAAAATAACTTGCTTTTTTTTCTTCAGTAAAGGAGTCAAGTAATTTGTCAGCATTTTAAACCCATTCAGCCAATTAGATGGTGCAGAAAGAGGAAGACTCCCGGAATAGGTCGATAATGCGAGGCTGAAATTTTCCAATTGAGTTTTAGTATTCGCATCATGAATACCCGAGAATTCAAAAACGATTTGTTCCTCAAAAAAATTTCTTATTAAAAATGTTTTCCCAACTCTGCGCCGGCCATAGACAGCTAATAATTCGGCATTTTCAGAATGTAGAATATCAAGCATTATTTCCTTCTCTTCCTCTCTTCCAATTACTTTTTCAATCATGAAATAAATTTATAGTTGGCCAAAAGTACTATAAAAATACCAGATTTGGCCAAGTATAGAATTATATAACTGGCCAAAACTATAGTAAATGGAGTAGATTTGGCCAGTTATAAATAAAATAACGGCTGTTTACTATATTGGTTAACCAAATTTTGATCTGCTACTTTTATTCTATAAATATCTGAAACTATTATAAAGACTGCGCTTTAAGCTTAAAATCCACTTATACCGAATGTAAATTGTAAATAGTCCAAAAATAGTTCTTCAATCGGCATAATCTAAAAAAGAATCTGATAATACCTTACCCAACATTCAATTTATAAAGTGCAAAATAAAAGGGTCACCAAATTGGTAACCCTTTTATTTTATAATTTCAGACTACGCAG
>JBBSSE010000425.1:0-3143 GCA_038242375.1 Chitinophagales bacterium | reverse complement strand
TTTTTTTTAATAGGATAATTTTTATTTCCCAACCTTTGATCCTTCATCCGGAAGAGTTTGCCAACCTGCCTTTGGAGAAGATGAAGATGATTTCAATCTCTCACAATTCTGCGTGAATTTAATGTGGCGGGAATAACAGAGAATCAGGTATGACTAAAGTGTGAAAAGAAATGTTTTTCAAATATTTAATGAATTCAATCTGTAAATTCTTCAGCAAATGGAATCAACCATTTTACAATCAAACAATAAGTTTATCTTCGCAAAAAATTTTTTCTATGAATTTACATGAATATCAGGCAAAAGAATTATTGAAAAGATATAACGTGCCTGTGCAGGAAGGCAGGGCATGCAGTACCGTTACAGAAGCTGAGGAAGCTTACCGGTTTATTAATAGTGAGTACGGTAGCAAGTTTGCCGTTATAAAAGCGCAAATACACGCCGGTGGAAGAGGAAAAGGAACCATCCGCGGAACAGAACAAAGAGGTGTAGCCGTAGCTAAAAATGCAGAGGATGTAAAAACCATTGCAGAGAATATTTTGGGTGGTACTTTAGTGACTATTCAAACAGGTGAAGCCGGAAAAGTCGTGAACAAAATTCTTGTTGCGCAGGATGTATATTACCCGGGCGCTGAAGAAGTAAAGGAATATTATTTGTCTATTTTAATGGACAGGTCGAAAGGTCAGAACGTGATCATGTATAGCACTGAAGGTGGTATGAACATCGAAGACGTCGCGCATGATACACCTGAACTTATTTTCAAAGAATGGGTACATCCGGGCGGTGGCTTAATGCCTTTTCAGGCAAGAAAAATTGCTTTTAATTTAGGATTAAGCGGAGCATCTTTTAAAAGTTGCGTAAAATTTGTGACCAACCTTTACAACGCATATGTAGGTTTGGATTGCAGTATGCTGGAAATTAATCCAATGTTCAAAACAAGCGACAGCAAGATCATTGCCGTGGATTGCAAGATGGATGTAGATGATAATGCGTTAATGAAGCATCCTGATATAGCTACTTTGAGAGACGCCAGCGAAGAAGATCCGACAGAAGTAGAAGCGGCCAAATTCAATTTAAACTTTGTGAAATTAGACGGTAACGTAGGTTGTATGGTTAATGGCGCAGGTCTAGCCATGGCAACGATGGATATGATCAAATTAAGTGGTGGTGAGCCGGCAAACTTTCTTGATGTAGGTGGTACAGCAAATGCACAAACGGTAGAAGCTGGCTTCAGAATTATCTTGAAAGATCCAAAAGTAAAAGCGATTTTAATCAATATTTTTGGTGGAATAGTACGTTGTGATCGTGTAGCTCAGGGAGTGATAGATGCATACCAGTCTATTGGAAATATTGAAATTCCGATTATTGTACGCCTTCAGGGTACGAATGCTGAAGTAGCAAAAGAATTGATCGATAAAAGTGGCCTGAAAGTACAATCAGCTATCCTTCTTAGTGAAGCGGCTGATCTTGTAAACAAAGCAGTAGCTTAAATTTATTGAACAACTGCCTCGCGCTTATAGAATTTAAAGCCACCTTCCTGTTTGATCAATTTGCAATCTTTGCACTTTTCTTCAAAATCAGTGTTGGTTATTTTTACAACAAAATAAGCAGGCTTCGTAATATTCCCTTTTAATAAAAAATCCTGATCAGCCTCTCCATAAACCGGGGAGGCTGGTTTTTTTGCATAGAAGTATTGCGCATAACTTCTAAAACCAACCGGCCAGATGTACACATCTTTGCCCTGCATACTTTCATAGAATTTTATGGGAGGCCCCTGGGAATACTGTTCTATTTTAGGAACGACAGCTATGAGATAGAAAAATAAACAAATAGCTGTACTGTAAAATAAAAAGAGAATTGCCCGGCGATTGTTTTTATTCCAGAATAAAATAACCGCCAGAATGATCGCCAGAAAATATACAATACCAATCCAACTTTCATAACCTGTCCAGGCAACAGGTACACTTAAACTGGCAGCAGCAAAAGGATCTTTTAAATAGGGCAGAATTAATTCCGGATGATTTGCTACATACGGTAGCGCAGCAAGAAGAAATGAAAACACAAATCCCATGAAAAGAATCAGGATAAGCATCCATTTTTTCATGCGGGCATTATTTTCTAATAATCTTTCTAAATAAACAGTGGCTAAAAACGCCAGCGGAAAATATGTGAGAGAAGAGTAATGAACAATTTTAGTAGTAGAAAGGCTGAAGAGGATTATGACTGTCCAGAAAAGTGTTTTCATGATCAATGGAAGCTGATCCGGGTATTTATCTTTTCTGCCAAACAGAACGGGTAAAGCCAGGATGGAAATAGGAAAACATCCAATAAATACCACTACAAAATGATAATAAAAAGGCTGGCCATGACTGGCAACAGGTGTCAAAAACAATTCCGCCTGAACCTCTAAAAATTCCTTTAAAAACCAAAGTCCATTCTCCATGATTTCCGGCCCAAACCAGAGCAGGCATACGGCTGTAAACAGCAGGGCAAACATCCCTATCTTTTTAATGGAAGGGAAGTTCCTAAATCTTGTCAGAATAAAATAAACGAGGTAACAAAGAAGAAATACCAAAAGTGCCACCGGTCCTTTTGTAAGCGTCCCCAATCCGATAAAAAGACCTGCGAGGGCAATGTACATGTATTTATATTTGAATACTTTTCCCGAAAGATCCATGTACATAAAATAGATTCCCATGAAAATGAAATAATTAAAAACAGGATCTATAATGGCAGATTTAAAATAAATATGCGGGAGAAATGTTCCTAAATAAGCGAGTGCCCATATGAAACCAAACCTTGGTGACCGGTGCTTCTTTCCGATAAAAAAGAAGGTTACTAATGTGATAATCCCAAAGATGGCGTTTGGGAAACGGGCAGCAAATTCATTGATGCCAAACAGATGCATAGCAGATGCCTGCAGCCAAAAGAACAAAGGTGGTTTCTCAGCGAATGGCTGGAAATTTATCTGAACTAAATGGTAGTTACCCGTGACGATCATTTCGCGGGCAGATTCGGCAAAATTTATTTCATCCCAATCAAAAAGATGAACAAGCCCCAGGTAAGGAATGAAAAAAATGATCCCGGAGAGAATAATAATTATAAGAAATAAATTGCTTTGCTTTTGATTGGTTAATCCGTGAGCA
>JBBSSE010000424.1:0-3191 GCA_038242375.1 Chitinophagales bacterium | reverse complement strand
GGCAAAGCAGGATGCTTTGGAGGCCATGCGCCGGGATGCATTGCATTTTGCCTGTGGGCAACTTTAAATACAAACAGGTTATTGGAGGTTTCGCCCAAAGAAGACCAGCTCCAGTATCTTGGCTGCTGATTGTTATGGCCTATCTCATGGAAAGTACCCCAGGCACCACCACCTTGTATCTGGTTTAATTCTGTAAATTCATTATACCATCCATAATCGTTGTAAGTAACAATTGGGAAACCACTATGACCGTATCCTGCGGAAGGTTTGATATCCTGCACGACGCGCCAGGGCAATAAAGGAGCTTTATCATATTCATTGGTAGAGTTTTCAACTAACCCTTCCCATTGGTAATAATCGAAGTTTATGGCATCATCCCACTCTTTCATAAGAACCGTCGGACTTGGGATTGGCTTATTTACACAATATTCTCTTGGCACAACAAATATGAGGTTCTCACTTCTTAATTCCAGGTAAGGAACACATGATTTCTGTATCATCGCTTTCCATTCCGCATCGGTTGTTTTTCCTAAAATAAAATCAGGGGATTTTACCACATTGGTAAACACAAGGTCCACCGGAGTGGCAAGTGGCCTACCAGCAAAAATGTAAATATGGCCTCCGTAAAGATTGCGGACAAAGTTCCGGCCGGGTGCCAATTGCAAACGGGTAACGATCAACGGATCACGTGGAGCATTTTGAATATTGGTCAGGTTATCTGTCCAGGCACCTATTTGTACGGACAATGAATAATCACCTTGAGGCACATCTATAATCACCAGTTCACCGGGTGCTGCATATAGCCCAGTGCTAAATTGAGGTTGCGGCGGCACGTTAATGCGCAGGTTCTCTTCTACATAATTATAATTGAGGTCCATCTTCAATTTAAAATCTTTTAACCGGGGCTCATCCGCACATACAAGACCTGGAAAAACCCTGGCTTGCGCGTATTTGCTCACATCTACAAATTTCAAGCTGGTATCCACTGTAACAGAAGCTACACCTCCGTCACCGGGCGTACCATCCTGAAAAGCCCATCCATCTTTTTTGACACAACTAAAGGATAAAGCCGCCAGTACGATTAAGGCTCCTATAAATTTTAGTGATATAAATTTATTTATCATTGTAAAACTTTTTTATAAAATATTCATCCGATTTTTAATCTTGTTTTTTATCCGCCGCTTATATCTGAATATGTAGGCACCCAAATTTTTCCATCAAGTCCCCAAGAATCCGGAACAATAATGCCATACCACAAGTAAACCAGGTTAGCAATATCTACTGAATTTGGAACAGTTCTGTACACCTCTTCGCTAATATCCGGACAAATCTGCGTACTCAATTCTGTGAAACTTACTGAATTCAGTTGATCCACAGTAAGGTCATGGCCTTTCCCGCTAAAATCAGTCAATTTTTTAGTCCCGGAAACAGATGTTGCCGGCCAAAATCCTAAAAGATTATTCCTGTATTGATCGTCAGGCGTAATATTTATTTTACAGAAATTAGAAGCAATATATTCTGCGGTTAAAGCTTCATTATAGATCCGCAAATCTGTTACAAAATAACCGACCGGATTTGAACCACGGGAATCCTTAATAAAACCTACCGTTAATGGTGCCGGGCTATTAATATTTCCTTTGCCGGCTATGTCAGCGGAATTACCACTGTACACGCCGTCTGTATATGTGTACACCATTCTTTTAGCACCTTCCTGGCGAATAACCGCTGTCAAAGTATGCCATTTGTCATCAGAAACTGTCTGACCTTTGACCTGTACATTTCCCTGTCCTACCTGCCCAATATTGATCTGCCAAAGATTTCCTTCCAGGAAGAAAACCCAACCTGGTTTTCCACCTCCAAATCCATCTCTTTTTCCTAAAAATGCAGGATAACTATAATTGCCCGTTTTAAATTTCACTTTACATGAAATAGTATAACTTCCTTCTGCTCCAAAATCATAGGTTGTGCCACCATCCAAAGCTTCTGCCTTGCTGGCAGCATTATTTCCATCGTACAAAGGAGATGTTCCAATGTATGGAATGATTGTACCCGGACGTGTAGGATTTAAGCTATTGAAACGAGGATTGAATGCGAAGAAAAAAGTATTTCTCCGGGAATCCTGGTAGGCATTCCGGATTGCACCTGCCGGATCGGTTGCGACATTACTCCCTTTATTAGAGGTAATAATCACTAACCAATTTTCATCCGCGTAATTCGGGCGACCGCGTAAAGCACTCAATATTTCTCCGATATATTCATCCGTTTTTAAAATAGCAGCCTTATAGCCAGGGTCAGATACACTATAACTTCCGGCAGTTCCCGCAACATCCACTTTATGGAATTGTGCCAGAACGAATGCAGAATTTTTTGAGGAAAGTTCGCTTTTTACAGCTTCTTTTACCGCTGCGTCATCTCCCGCAAAAGAATTTTTTTCTGTAGCATCAGCAGCCAGAAAATCAATCACTTCTTTATTAGCCACAAAAGCTGAAGTACGCCAATCCGGTCTTTTTTCTTTTAAATGTTTTATTAAGGAAGGATACTGCGCCAGGTTATTTCCGGTAAAATCAGTGCCGGTTACCTGGTGTTTATCCGCCTTTACCCCGGTTAGTATGTTACTCCATCCTTTCGCATTGGACATTCCGGTGGTTGTATTATAGTCAGCCAGCGCGTCGTAAGAATGGATCGCAAAATCCGCAAGCAAACTTAAATTACGCGGTTTTGCTGCACGAACCTCTGTACCGACAGCCCCATCTACTATGATCAGGAGGGTTTTGCGTTCGCCTTTACCAATGACAGTAGAATCTGATCCTGCATTTTTAAGGGTATTTACGAAATCCTTATTGCAGGAAAACATCATCATGGAAATGACCGTGGCACCTAAGAAAAGGCCCGTAAATTTTTTATTGAAGAGAGTCCGTTTTTTCATTTCTAAATTTTTTATTTTATCAGTTTTCCATTCTGAATTTTACAATATTTCCAACCTGCCTGTTATCAAAACGATCAAATGAACCATATAAAATAATAGCCGGTGTTCCCGTAGAAGTAGTGGTCTCTTTAAAATTACCGATTGCACCTCTAAACAAACCTGTATTGTTGTACCCGGCTGCAAGAGTACCATCCGCGTTTAAGATAAGAAGACCTTCACGGGTGATAGAACCATATTTAGAAAAACTTCCCGAAACGATAATCTT
>JBBSSE010000423.1:0-3201 GCA_038242375.1 Chitinophagales bacterium | reverse complement strand
TAAATCAAATCCTGCACCAGGTCTTATCACTATTCGCACCCTTTGTAATTTATTATTACGCTGGTCGTATATAGATGATGAACCCGATAAAAATATTTACCCGATTGTTTATAAAGACAATGTAGTTCCCAGGTTGATGGAGACTTTTACGACATTAATGGTGGCGGCATCCGAATCCATGCAACATCAAAATTTTATTGAAATCCTTCACAGTTTTGTAAATATTTACGACCGGTTGTGTCCCCAAAATAAATTAAGAGCGGAAGATATTATCCTTCGTCTCCTATCTGCAATGGGCGATTTTGTGCTGACCGCTCCATTAGAGGCCGAATTAAATAAATTAATAAGCATTCTAAATAATGCAGGAAGTATTGATACCTCTCAGGCTGTGGAAAAGGCTACCAAAAAATTAAAGGAAAGTATCGGGGAACTTAACTCAAGGGGCACCAGAGCAAGATAAACGAACATTACTCGTTTTTTTAAGGAAATTAAATCAATTTTCATCCCTATTTTTCAACAATATTTTAGAACAATTTCTTTTGTAGCGGCTGAAATATGCTTACAATACTATTTTTTCAATAAGCCCGATAATATTTATTTTCATTTTTTATTGCCTGCTTGTTCTATAGGTGCGATACCATGAATTGAGAACTATGTCCGGTGGTGGATAAGGTTTCAAAGGTGGTTGCAGCTTTTAAAGCGCTTTCCATGCCCGTCAAAAATAGTATTCTCTCTTATTTACTTACCCGCAAGCACGTATTCTAATAAAAATGAAAATTTCAAAAAAAACATCTTTGGTTGTTAGTTATATTGCAAATCTTCGCGTTTGAAGAAATCAATCAACTTTCTTTTCCGCTTTTTCTGCATTCTTAACTATATCACCGGGTATTGAAATTACATTGTTTATAATTTTTCTCCAATCATCTTTTTTTCTTAAAAGAAATTCAAGGTCCATACTAAAATGTTTGAATTCTTCTTTCTGAGCATTCTTCATAATGGCTACGGCGTCTTTATCTTTTTCAATGCTCATTCTTTGTTCGTACCAGTTAATGGCGTCTGCCTCTTCAATCATGGACTGGATCATCCGTGCAAATGTTCTTGTTTCAGAGGATAGTTCATTAGCTGGTTCGTGATATTGATTTGTAGGCATTTTTTTACTTTTTAGTTTTAAAATATTATTATCTGATCAAAAATTCAACGTAAGTATTTCTCGGGTAATTATCCATATTATTCTTACTGTTTTTATTTTGTTCTTAATACATTCCCTGTGCCGGATAATGAATGCTTGCATAATGTCCAGGCAGTTATAAAAAACCCGGTTGGTCAAACAGGTGTCAGTTTTTAAAGACCCCTTCAGCGTATGAAGTTTTATTCTGCATTTTTATCATTTGCACTGGTTCATATTAGCGCTGGTTTGTTACAAGCTAATTCTGCGATTGTAAAAAAGCTATTATTTTATCTATCTCATCTTTCGTTAGAATTCCACCATAAGCCGGCATTTTTGCCCCTCCGTTTACAATTCTCACTTTAAATTCCTGAATAGATAAACGTTTTCCGATGGTGGTAAGATTGGGACCGTTTGTGCCTCCGTAATTACCTATTGTATGACAATATTGGCAGCCTTTCGCATAAAACAAATGGACACCTTCAATAATTGTTGAATCTGGATTTGTTGATTTAATTGCGGTGAGTGGCAGTGGGGGCGTATTAAAATGAGGCGACCACGGAGCTTTCAAACCTACTACCAGTAAACTGAGCACAAATACAGAGAGACAAATTACTAGATACACAGCCCATGGCCTTTTTTTATAGCTTCTTTCTCCCTTGTTGGAAATAAACGGAATTGAAAATAAAATAACAACGGTCAGAATAGGCCCCAGCAACATCGAAACAGATTCGATTTTAGGCGGCATCAATGCAAACAATGCGTAGAATGGAATCATGTACCAGTCTGGATTTGGCGCAGTAATCAATGCGGCAGGGTCTGGTTTTCCTGATAGCGCAGGAGGCCCAAAAATGACAGCGAGACAAATGATACAAATGATAATAATAGCGCTGAACATTGTATCTCTCCATGCAGCATCCGGCCAAAAAGGAACGCCTTTTTCTTTCAGCATTTTTTTATACCAGATACGATATGTTTTTGGGTCAATCAATCTTCCGGGTTTGGGCGGTTCAGATATTCCATTGTGGATAACGAGGTATAAATGTATTCCTATGAATAAGAAAATTAAAGCGGGTATCATAAACACATGATATGCATAAAACCGGCTCAGGCTTTGTCCGCCAATAGTATCACCGCCCAAAAGCAGGCGTGCAAGGTATTTTCCAATAACAGGCGTTCTTCCCAATTGTTCAGCAGCCACTACCGAAGACCAGACACCATCGGAATCCCAACGCAGCATCTGACCTGTAAATCCCATAAAAATGGTACATAATAAAAGAAATACGCCGGTGATCCAATTCATTTCCCGTGGAAATTTATACGAAGCGGTTAAAAAAACCCGTATCATGTGAACTCCAACCAGAATGATCATACCTGAAGCGCCAAAGTAATGAAGACCTCTTAAAACACTCCCAAACCTGGCCGTGTTGGAAATAAATAAAAGAGATTGATAGGCGGCCTGGGAAGACGGTTGATACAAAAGCGATAATGCAATACCTGTAACTACCTGTAATATAAAACAAAATAAGGTAGCACTGCCGAAAACGTAAGCCCACTTTGCCTTTGGCGGTGCCGGATGTTTTAGTATAGGAAGTATATTTTCCGTATAACCGGTTCTGTCGTCAACCCATCCCCATATTTTATGTAAAGTTTTTTTCATACTGATTTGGACCCGATTCCTGAAATAGGAACTGGTGCTGTTTTTATTTGTACTTCATTGTTAAATAACCTTACCTCATATCTTGTCAGAGGAAAGGGTGGGGGCCCTGCGGCAACCTTTCCGTCTGCATAATACACACCGCCATGGCAGGGACACATAAACAAATCCGCATCTTTTTCCCATCTTACCGGGCAGCCCAGGTGTGTGCAATTCGCAGCAAAAGCAATAAAACTATTTTGATCTTCTCTTCGTAACCACGCTGCTGATTGTGCAGTAATGCCCGCATAAGGTTTAGGATCTGCATCTGTAAATGTTACTAAATTGGTCGTGCCGATTTGGAAAGAATCTACTTTTCCAACGGTACGCCATTTTTGCT
>JBBSSE010000422.1:0-3210 GCA_038242375.1 Chitinophagales bacterium | reverse complement strand
TTACCGGAAAGAGAATTTGCAAGGTTTGGTTCCCTTGTGTCAACGATAGCGTCGCCTTTAATTTCCTGAACGGCATATCCAAGAGATTTTTTTTCTCTTTTAATACCTAAGGCAGTTACCACTACTTCTTCGAGGGCACCCGCTTCAGTTACCATAGTAACTTCAATGTTGGTTTTTTGTCCGACGGTAACTTCTACCTTTTTGAAACTTACCAAACTGAATACCAATACAGCGGATGGGCTGCTGACTGTTACATTAAACTGCCCTTCTTCTGATGTTAAGCCACCTGTTGTTGTTCCTTTAACTTGATAGGAAACATTGGCTAGTGGATTGCCACTGTCGTCTTTTACTGTTCCCGTAACTTGCCTGTCCTGTGCATATAGCAGTGATATGCAAAAGAACATCGGAAGAAACAATAGCAATAATTTTAATTTTTGCTTCATTTGTATTTTTTTTTTGTTTTAAATTGAAAGACCCAAATCCACCTGAATTTTTCCCAGGTAAAAAAGTTTACTAATATTATTTATTCCATTTCAACTTCCATATTTGTAAGCTGACCGGATTCTTTTTTATCGAAATTTTCAATAATCAGAGCTGCACCTCCAATTAATTCTGCATTTGTACTAAAATCAGAAACCACTATTTCTGTGTAAGCCGCAAGACTAGGGATACAATATTTATTCACGGCCTGGTAGATCGGCGGAAGCAACAGGTTTCCGGCCATAGCACCCCTGCCGCTAATAATTACCTGTTGCGGATTTAATATGTGAATTAAGATGGCGATACCCCTACCTATATTATAGGCAGTGTCTGATAATAATTCTACTGAAACTTGATCTCCGGCCAGGGCTGCATTCATAATATTAAAAGAAGCTTCTTCAAAATCTTCCGGAATTTCTTTAATAGCTGAAACCCGGCCGCTTGCAAGAGCTACTTTCGCTTTTTCCAATACAACCAGCATGGATGCTTCTGTTTCCAGGCAACCGCTTTTACCGCAGCTACATAATTTATTATTTTCAAAGAGCGGAATATGACTGAATTCCCCTGCAAAGCCATTATTTCCCCTGAAAAGTTCTCCATTAATGATTAATCCTAATCCAACACCCCATCCCAGGTTAATGACCATGGAATTTTTCTTATCGCGCGCTGCGCCAAGTTTCAATTCGGTCAGTGCAATCAGGCTGGAATCATTATCGAGGTAAACCGGAAATTGAAGAGCGTCTTCGAGATATGACCGAAGACTTTGATCCTTATTTTCCATCTGCATAAAGGAACGGTTAACGCCCATTTCCGTATCTACAAAACCGGGCATCCCTATACCAATTCCAATAATTTTTTCTTTTGAAATTCCCGAGTTAGTTATAAATGATTTTATATGATCGATCAATTGATCTTTCGAAAATGGATTGTTGGGAAGAATCAAATCGAATTTTTCTGTAATAATAATTTCATAACTCTGCACATCTATGATTCCGATCCTGGTGATCAATTGATCCATCGCCACTGAAATTGCATACATTTTCCCCGGAATGAGCGAATACATTAACGGTCTTCTTCCTCCTGTTGAATGCGCATAGCCGGATTCCTGTAAAAAATCTTCCTCAATGAGTTCCGTCAAAATTTTGGTCGTTAAAGGCAAACTTTTGCCAATTCTATGGCTTATTTCTAAAGCCGAAAGAACTTTCCCAAAACATAACTCCTTTATGATCTTACGTTTATAAACCCTATGCTTTATATTCATGCACCAAAAATAAATTTATTATTGAACTTACCAAAACTTTTTAAATAATTTAATAAGAATGGCCTTTAAGTAATGATTCGCACGTAACAAGACATCTATTGTTCATGAAGTGCTGCGTTCTATCGAAAAATATTTTTTTATGCGCTCTTGTATTAAATTTTTTGACACAAAAAAAATTTAAATACGGATTTTGAAAGCTAACAGCTTTCAGCTATCAGCCGTGAGCTATGAGCTTTCAGCTATCAGCCGTGAGCCGAATTCCGAACTGTGAACTTTGAACTTTGAACTCCGAACTCTGAACTATGAACTCCGAACTGATGAACTCCAAACTACGAACTCCGAACTTGCATTCCCTAACTATAAACTAACTTCGCCCCATGCATCAGAATCTATCAGGTTGGAACGATACCATAGCTGCAATAGCCACTCCGCCAGGTATTGGGGCCATTGGCGTTTTACGTTTAAGCGGCGATAAGGCTTTTGACATTATTCAGCCATTATTTCCGTCTAAAAAATTAATAGAGCAGCCGGCAAATACGCTGCATGTAGGCTATCTGAAAGAGGGTGAAAACATTTTGGATGAGGTGGTGATTTCTATTTTTAAAAAACCACATTCCTACACAGGTGAAGATGTAATAGAAATCAGTTGCCATGGTTCGCCCTTTGTGCAGCAGCAGGTTTTGGATGCATTGATCAGTCATGGTGCACGCCTCGCAAAACCAGGAGAGTATACTCAGCGGGCATTTTTAAATAATAAACTCGATCTCGCCCAGGCGGAAGCAGTCGGGGACCTCATTGCCAGCAATACGAAGGCATCTCAAAACGCGGCGCTTAAAAATATGCGCGGCGGATTTTCCGGTCTGCTGAAAGAACTTCGGGAAGAACTGATTAAATTTTCCTCCCTCATAGAACTGGAACTGGATTTTAGCGAAGAAGATGTCGAATTCGCCGACCGGGATAAATTCTCCAGTCTCATCAATGAAATTTCTTTTACAGTTAACCGTTTGAAAGAATCCTTTAAATTAGGAAATGTCATCAAGAACGGCGTCAGCGTAGCGATCGTGGGAAAACCCAATGCTGGAAAATCTACCCTGTTGAATACCTTATTAAATGAGAACCGTGCCATCGTAAGCGAAATTGCAGGTACCACGCGCGATACCATAGAAGAAATCATCAATATCAATGGCATCCTTTTCCGGTTAATAGATACCGCCGGCATCCGGGAGCATACCCAGGATATTATAGAAAATATGGGCGTTTTAAAAAGCAAGGAAAAAATCAAACAGGCTGATATCGTACTCTATCTTTTTGATGTAAATGATATGTTAAAGGAAGAACTGGCCCTCATCATAGAAGAGATTAAAGAGCAAAATGCGAACCTGATCGTTGTAGCCAATAAAGCAGATGTGTTTGAGAAAATCAGGCATGCCCACTTCGCTCATGAAATTTTCATCAGCGCCAAAAGTGGT
>JBBSSE010000421.1:0-3218 GCA_038242375.1 Chitinophagales bacterium | reverse complement strand
GCTGCCAACGGGGGCAATTGGAATAGTGTCGATAACAACTATGAGTTCACTTCCAACCCGATAGCGATTGCGGCTTTCACCAATGACAAGCGCCGGAATTTTAAAACATTCGGTAGTGTGTATGGAGAATATGCTTTTTTAAAAAACAAAGATTTAATACTAAGAAGCAACCTGGGGCTGGATCTTAATATGACACACAATAAGGCATTTAATAAAAATTATGGAGATGTTGATGGAGGAGGTGCAGATATTGACAAAACGCAAGGCCGTCAGAATCGCCCAACAAATTTATCAGAAGACAGAGGCCAGGAAACCACCATTACCTGGACAAATACGTTAAAATACAATAAACGTATCCAGGATCATTCCTTTAATGTATTAATCGGAAGTGAATTTATCACGAACAGTTCGACTTCTATCGGTGCTTCAAGATCCAGGTTCAGTAACACAAATCCTGCTTTTCAATATATCGATTTTGGCGCCTTTCCATTGGATCTGTGGAATGGTGGAGGAGCTTCAGAATGGGCGCTGTTTTCACTTTTTGGCTCTGTTGATTATAGTTATAATAATCGCTATTTCGCAACCGCAAGTCTCCGGCAGGATGCTTCCAGCCAATTTGGCGCAAATGAGCAAAAAGCTTTATTTCCTTCCTTCTCCGCAGGATGGAGAATTTCCCAGGAAAATTTTATGCAGGATGTGAACTGGATATCTGATCTAAAACTGCGTGCGAGCACCGGTAAACTGGGTAATCAGTCTGGTCTTAATAATTACAATTCATTGAGCATTTACAATCCTTTAGGAACTTTATTACGCTATGGAAATCCTGATTTGAAATGGGAAACTACCAACCAGGACAATATCGGTATTGACCTCGGTTTATTTCAAAACAGGTTGACCATTTCGGCGGATTATTTTAATAAAACCACTTCTGATCTTCTCTTGCCACTTAGCCTCCCGAAGTTTGTAGGAGATGTAGAACCCACGATCGTTAATGCCGGTGAAGTAAGTAATAAAGGCTTTGAATTAGCTGTTGGTTATAAAGAAAACAGGGGGGACTTTAAATATAGTATAAATGCCAACATGGCTACAATTACCAATAACGTGGTGAAATTAGATCCGCATTTGCCCAACATGATTGGACAGGTTTCCAAAACAGAACCCGGACATCCCCTTAATTCCTTTTATGGCTACAAAATGACAGGTATTTATCAAAATCAGAAAGAGATCGATGATTACTTAACGGGGGCACCTCATGAGGAAATAAAACCTGGCGATATAAAATTTCTGGACCTGAACAAAGATGGTATTGTCGATGAAAACGATCGTACCTATATTGGAAATCCGAATCCTCGGCTCTCCTATGGATTTAATTTCCTGGCCTCTTACAAAAACTTTGACTTTGCTATGTTGATCCAGGGCGTGGAAGGAGTTGAAAAATACAACGATCTTAAAAAGATTATTGACTACGATACCCGGCCGTTCAATCACTCTGTAAACACATTAAAAGCATGGAATGGAGAAGGTAGCAGTAACACGATTCCCCGTTCAACTTTTAATGACAATGGGAGCAGTAAAAACTCCAGCATTTTTGTGGAAGACGCTTCTTATGTGAGACTTAAAAATGTTGAAATAGGCTATACCATCCGTGCGAACGGAAAAGCAAAATCTATTTTCCAGAACGCGCGCTTGTATGTATCTACTCAAAACCTTTTCACCATTACAAACTATACAGGTCTTGACCCAGAAGCGTATAATATGTTTGATCAGGGGACGTATCCGCAATCCATAGCATTTTTATTTGGTATAAATATCAAGTTATAATTCACCTTTTAAAAACAATCGATATGAAATCAATATATATAATACTGGCGGTGCTCTTAATCTTCTGCGCAGCCGGTTGTAATAAAGAATTACATAAAACTCCCATCGGGATCATTACAGAAGGAATTCCTCCGACCCATGAATCCGTTTTGTATTCGGTAAAATCATCTTACCAGTTACTTTCCAGTACGTTAAATATCATTGGAGATTGGGGTTGGGATGATGGAACAGTACTTCGCAATGATTTTATTTTACAGGATATTGCTTCAGGCGATATGATCAAGAAATGGAATCCTGATGGAGACCAGGCCTGGATGGATCAATTTACAAATTTTAGTTTCACATCGTCCAATGCAGGTGTTTATGGGCAATGGAGTTATGATTATTCAGGAATTGCGAGAGCCAATTTAGCAATCAGTTATTTAACTGATGACAAATTAGCTACGAGTCTTGGTTTTGATGAAGCTGCCCAAAAACCCTTGTTAGCCGAGGTTTATTTTTTAAGGGCATTTTATTATTTTGACCTCGTCAATTTATACGGAGATGTACCGTTACTGATTGCTCCGCTGAAGAATTTTAAGGAGGCTTACGATGTATCCAAAAGAGTACCTAAAGCAGATGTGTACACGCAAATCAGTAAGGACCTGGACGAAGCTCTCACATTAATTCCAAATGGGAAATATTCGGATGCAGCAGAAAAATGGAGAGTATCAAAAGGCGCTATATTGGCAATGCAGGCAAAAGTTGCCTTATTCCATCAGCAGTGGCCCGAAGTAATATCCATTATAAATACACTGGATGGCTTGGGTTATTACAGCCTGGATGCGAATTACTTTGACAACTTTAGTATTGCAAAAGAGTACACAGAAACGGAAGTTATTTTTGCTTATGATCACCAATCCCTGACAACACCAAGATCAGGAAATGGCCTGTGTGCCTTATTAGGCTGGGGTTTCGTAGCTCCATCGGCAAACTTTATCAATGCCTTTGAACCCAATGATCCAAGATTAGGGTTAACAGTAAATGTAGCCGACCAGAGTGTTTATAAAATATTGGGCGAATTAAATAGCAATAATAAAGGAAATGACGATGCTCCCTCCAACAAAATATATATCCGCTGGGCTGATGTGTTGCTGTGGAAAGCAGAGGCTTTGAATGAAACAGGCGCCTATTCTGATGCAGTTAAAATTATAAACATGATCAGGAAACGGGCAAGAACATCTCCTGCGGCGAATGGCTCCATGCCTCCGGCCGGAACCTTACCTGATAGAGATGTTACATCCACCAGTAAAGACCAGATTAAAAATTGGCTCATCCAGGAAAGACGCGTAGAGCTTGGTTTTGAATCACAACGCTTCAATGATCTTAAAAGATGGGGCATTGCAAAATCATTCCTG
>JBBSSE010000420.1:0-3253 GCA_038242375.1 Chitinophagales bacterium | reverse complement strand
TAAAATGGAACCTATTCAATTTTTACTAAACCTGATTTCCATGGTTTCTTATCCGCTTATTATGCGACCGCTCATGGAAAAGTCTCTTTCTTTAAGTAAAAAGGACTACAATAAAATAATAGCTGATAGAAAAGGAGCGATCATAGGCTGTCTTTTTAAATAATTATAGGGAACCAAAACACAAATTTTTTTCAGGAATTACACGAATAACCGGGAAGATTTGCTTACCTGACCCCTAAAACCTAAAACCTAAAACCTGACACCTGACACCTATTTTTTTTTGGAACAATATTAACAAGAAAGTTAAACAATAATGTTGAATAATAAACAAAGGCATTTACTTAAATGCTCTTTAAAACTCTTTATAAAACTTGGGCCTCGTTCTGTCACCATGGAAGAAATTGTCCACAGCGCGGGTATGTCTAAAAAAACACTTTATCTGTATTTCCGGGATAAGAATAATTTGGTGGATACGCTTTATTTTAAAGTGATTGAGGTGATGGAATGGCGCTTGAAAAACATCCTTGCCCATGAAGAGAATGCGGTGGAGCAATATATAAAGATCATTGAACTCGGGCTTATCGGTCAAACCTATATGAACACAATTACAGTAGAAGATCTGAAAAGATTCTTCCCGCCATCTCATCAAAAATTACAACATTTCATTGAAAACAGTTTCGCTCCCGCCATTTGTGAAAGTATTGAAGCTGGTAGAAACCAGGGATTATATCAACCTGAATTCAATACGCATCTGTTGGCGGAGATATGTATATCTCATCTCAAATTTTATATGAAAGGTGTCGGTAGCAATTTGCAGGAAATATCCGTCAATGATATCAAACAACAAGTGATCAAACACCTCGTCTGTGGCATGGTTACTCCCGCTGGTAAGCACGAGGTCAATAAATATTTTTCAGTTAATAAATAAAATCAGGAATTAAATAAAAACAAAATGTTCACTAAAAAAATAAAACAAACCGGTTTTCTTTTGGCACTTACAGGTTTGTTTTCGGCAAATGTTTTTGCCCAGGATACCACAAGCCTTGGCTTGAAAGACGCGCTTAATTACGCTTTGCAGAATTTTACCGATGCCCGTAAAGCGAAGCTGGATGTGGAAAACGCGAATTATCAGATACAGGAAGTCCGTTCGCAAGCTCTTCCTCAAATAAACGGTACAGGCGGTTTAAATTATAACCCTCTTTTACAAATGAGCGCCTTGCCGGGTGAATTAAATCCTGCAGATCCGGGTAAAACCTTTTTGGTGGCCTTTGGCCAAAAATGGAATGCGAATGTGGGTGTAAGTGTAAATCAAAATCTATTTGACCAGGCAGTTTTTACCGGCTTAAAGGCTGCAAAAACTACCAAAGAATTTTATGCTTTGAATGCCCGGCTTACGGAAGAACAAGTAATGGAAAAAGTAGCCACGAGTTATTACCAGGTGCTCGTACAGCGGCAGCAAATTGTGAATGTGGACAGCAATATAAGTACCACAGCTAAAACACGAAAAGTAATTGAGGGTTTATTTGAAAACGGCCTTGGAAAAAAAATAGATGTGGACAGGATGGATGTAAAATTATCTAATTTGGAAAGTCAGCGCCAGCAATTGCTGAACGCGGTTTCCCAATATGAAAATCAATTAAAATTTTTTATCGGCATGCCTATTTCGCAGCCTGTAAAAGTGGAAGATGCTGCAAGAGCGCTTCCTGAACTTGGACATCTTTTAATCGCAGATTCATCCACCCTTGCAAACAGGTCTGAAATGCTGGTGCTGGAAAAGCAAGCGGAATTACTGGAATTACAAAAGCAATCTTTCCTGGCAGAATATTATCCGAAGTTGTCTCTTTCCGGTAGCTACAGTTACCAGGGTGTCAGCAATAGCTTTCCGGTTTTTAAAGGAATGGAAAATGGGGTTAATTGGTTTGATGTAGCAACCATAGGCTTGAATTTGAAGGTGCCCATTTTTAATGGTAATGCCACCCGCGCCAGAGTGAAACAATCGGAAGTGGCCATCCGGAAATTACAGGAAGATATGACGCTTTCCAAACAAGGAATCAACCTGGATTTTGAGAATGCAAAAACACAAATCAATAATTCCGTCATTATACTCAACAGGCAAAAACGAAATGAAGTGTTGGCTACAAGCGTCATGGATAATACCAGTAATAATTATACACAAGGTTTGGCCACATTGACCGATTTGCTGGATGCACAAACAGCCTTGTTTGATGCAAGAAATTCTTACAGCTCCAGTTTACTTGATTTCAGATTAGCAGAAATTCAACTCATTAAAGCGCAGGGACGCTTAAAAACATTACTTAATTAAAACAATCAATAACAAGCCGCTTTCATAAATCACCCGGCACCACAAACAACTAAGAATAAAATGAAAAAAGTTACAAAAATTATAATTACTGTATTGGCCATTGTTGCCTCATTCGTTATCATAGGGTCTGTACTCGCGACGAATAAAAAGAAGAATGAAGAAAAAACGGCTGTAGTTGCTGAAACAAATAGTGCGGTAGCAGTAAAAACAGAAACAGTAAAGGTGTTACCTCTGGAAGTTGGTTTTGCAGCAAACGGTAAATTTTCACCTATTCAGGAATTGAATTTTTCGTCTGAAACTGCCGGACGCGTGGTCAGTGTTCTTGTAAAGGAAGGTGATTATGTAACAAAGGGTCAAACCCTGGCCATCATAAAAACTGAAAACCTTCATGTAGATGTGCAAACTGCTAAAGAAGCTTATGCAAATGCTTTAAAAGATAAGGAGCGGTATGAAAACGCCTATAGCACCGGTGGTGTTACCAGGCAACAGGTGGACCAGGCAGAACTGAATTTGAAAAATGCCGCTGCAAGAGTACAACAGGCCGGAATAAAAGTAGCCGATGCTAATTTGCGTTCTTCCATCAATGGCGTGATCAATTTGCGCATGATTGAGCCGGGTTCCGTATTGGCTGCAGGTACTAAATTATTTGAAATCGTGGATGTATCAAAACTAACCCTTGATATTGCCGTTTCTGAATCCCAGGTTGCTTCGTTAAAAAGAGGCTACAAAGTTTCCATTCGTGTAAGCGTATTGCCCGAAGAAGAATTCAGCGGAAAAATAAGGTTCATTGCTGCAAAAGCGGATGAAAGCCTGAATTTTCCGGTAAAGATCGAAGTATCAAATACGACCGGTAATAATTTGAAAGCAGGAATGTATGGTACTGCTGATTTTGAATTTCCGCAACAAGCTCCGGCGATTCTTATTCCACGC
>JBBSSE010000419.1:0-3253 GCA_038242375.1 Chitinophagales bacterium | reverse complement strand
TTGGCATGAATAATGGGCAAAGATTCACGTGATACAATGGCATAATATATAACTGCTGTACAGAAATAATTTTATTAAACATTGAATTGCGAATACATAATGACTCATGATTTCAGGTTAAGCAAAACAGGAAATTACCTTAGGGTATTTTTGCTTTCCCTGCCTGCACTTCTCCTGCCGTTTATAAGTTTTGCATATCAAAACATAGGGGATAGTTTACTCCAAAATGCAACTATAAACGATTGTATTAATTATAGTTTATCGCATAATCCAAGGATTAAGAATGCAAAAACGGATGAAGAAATTACCGAAACAATTATCAAAAGCAAATTAGCAGATTGGTATCCTCAAATCAATTTCAATTACAACCTTCAGCACAATTTTCAATTGCCCCATATATATTCCAATGGAAATCTTATTCCCGCCGGAACTGATAATACATCATCAGGGCAGTTTGGACTAACACAGAATATTTTTAGCCGCGATGTTTTATTGGCTTCAAAATCAGCCCATGATGTAAGGCTTTCCGTCAATCAAAATACCAAAAACCAAATGATCGATCTTACTGTAGCGGTGAGCAAAGCTTTTTACGATATTATACTTACAACGCAACAGTTAAAGGTCAATGAGGAAGATATTAATCGCAATATCAAAACGGAACAGAATGCTTATTATCAGTACCAAAGTGGACTAGTGGATAAAACAGATTACAAAAGAGCGACCATCGCTTTAAATAATTCCAAGGCTTTAAAAACATTTACAGAAGAGTCGTTAAAAGTGAAGAATGCTTTTCTTAAAGAGTTAATGGGATATCCCTTTCAGGAAGGTATTCACCTGGCATATGACACCCTAAAAATGGAACAGGATATTTATATAGATACTTCGCAAACGATCAATTATAACAGCCGGATAGAATTTCAGCATTTGGAAACTCAAAAGAAATTGCAGCAATATAATCTGCAATATTATAAATGGAATTATCTGCCGGATGTTTATGCATTTGGCAACTACAATCTCGATTTTTTAAACAATCAATTTTCTAAATTATACAATCAAAACTATCCGAATTCATTTGCAGGCATTACGCTCACGATCCCTATTTTCCAGGGAGGTAAAAGGCAGGAACAAATAAAGGGGGCGCGCCTCCAGATCCTGCAGGTGGACAATGATATCAAAGGATTGGAGGACTCCATCAATACGCAATATCAAAGTGCCTTATCATCCTATAAAGGGAATTTAAATAATTATTTCATTTTGAAAGAAAATGTTTCATTGGCAAGTGAAGTATATGACATCATTCTCTTGCAATATCGCTCAGGAGTGAAAGCCTTTTTAGATGTGATCACTGCTGAAACGGATTTGCGAACGGCTCAGATTAATTATTACAACGCGCTATACCAGGTAATTTCCAGTAAAATAGATGTAGCACAGGCATTGGGGAATATTTCTTATTAAAAAACAGATTAAATGAAGCGTAACTATTATTATAATGTTTTTATCACGGCCCTGATATTTCTTTTTATATCCTGCAGTAATAAAAAAAATCAGCAGCAAGGCCCTCCGCCGCCAACACCGGTAACTGTAGATACAGTTACAACAACAAATGCTGTTTATAATGATGAATTTCCCGGAACAGTTACTGCTTTGAACCAAATAAATCTAACCTCGCAGGTAAATGGTTATGTAACAGGAGTTTATTTTAAAGATGGGCAGGATGTAAAAAATGGCCAGCTTTTATACACCATAGATGCGCAGGTTTATAAAGCTAATTACCAGCAGGCGGTCGCCGATCTGGAGGTGCAGGAAGCGAACCTCGTAAAGGCCCAAAAAGATGCGGTCCGCTATCATGATTTGGAAGCGCACGATGCTATCGCGAAACAACTGGTTGATTATGCTGATGCTGCTTTACAGGCTTCTTTAAAACAAGTGGCTGCAGCGAAAGCAATGGTTTCGAGCGTTCATTCGAATGTGCAATTTTCCCGGATTTATGCTCCTTTCAATGGTACAATCGGGATTTCACAAGTCAAGAAAGGAACGGCTGTTGTCGCGGGACAAACTGTTTTAAATACAGTTTCTACGAACAATCCCATAGCAGTAGATTTTACCATTGATCAAAAAAACATTTACCATTTCAACCAATTAGAACATGACGGAGTTAATATAGCGGACTCAATTTTCACGATTGCCTTTACCAATGACGTATATCCATTCCCGGGAAGAATAGGTCTGGTAGACCGGGCTGTTGACCCTCAAACGGGGACCATCAAAGTGAGGTTGATTTTTCCGAATAATAAAGACATGCTGAAACCCGGAATGAACACGACCGTAAGGGTTAAAAATACCGCATCAAAAAATGCAACGGTGATACCTTTCAAAGCCGTTACAGAATCACTCGGAGAGTTTTTTGTTTATGTAGTTGGCGACAGTTCTAAAGTTTCTCAGCGGCAGTTATTGTTAGGCCATCAGTTCGGAGAAGATGTAATTATAGAAAAAGGATTAAAGCCTGGTGAAATAATCGTCGTTGAGGGAGTTCAAAATTTACATGAGGGATCGGTGGTGAAAATTGGAAAATAGAGGGGGAAGATTTGGGATTTAGGATTTAGGATTTGGGATTTGGGATTTAGGATTTGGGATTTACGATTTAGGAAATAGGACGAAACCTGTTTATTAAAAAAAATCAAGAGTCTGAAGGGCGAATCAATATTGAATGAAAAGCCCTGAAAGGGCGTAATATATTAAAATAGAGTAAAGCCCTATTCATTAAAAAAAAAAGGGATGCAAAACACATGATCGCAGAAACTTTTATAAAACGTCCAGTTACAGCAATTGTCATTTCAATTGTAATCGTGCTGGTAGGAATCATATCTATGTTTAACCTGGCTATTGCCAAGTATCCCGATATTTCACCACCCACTGTTGCGGTATCAGCTAATTTCATTGGAGCTGACGCGGCAACGGTAGAGCAAACGACCACTACTCCCATGGAGGTGCAGATAAATGGTTCACCCGGAATGACGTACATAACAAGTGGAAGCAGCTCAAGCGGGCAAAGTAGCATCAGTGTGGTTTATGATCTTGGTACTGATATAGATATTGCCACCGTGGATGTTCAGAACAGGGTAAATGTAGCATTGCCAACCTTGCCTCTTCAAGTCCAAAAACTTGGTATCACCGTGCTTAAGCGAAATCCAAGCCCTTTAGCCATTTTTGCATTTTATTCACCGCATGGAACGCATAATTCCAACTTCATTGG
>JBBSSE010000418.1:0-3287 GCA_038242375.1 Chitinophagales bacterium | reverse complement strand
GCGGCTAATGAAACGCGGCGAAACAAGTGGCCGTTCCGATGATAACAACGAACAGGTTATCCGCGCAAGGCTCGTGGAATACAGAAGTAAAACTGCCGCTGTTGCTGATCATTATAAAAAAGTAGATAAGGCAATAGTCGTTGCAGGTGAAGGAGATATTAATCATGTATTCGACAGGCTGTGTACGGAAATAGATTTATTAAAGGTGAAAGATAACTGCTAAGGTTTCTGATTTTTTTAATTCAGGTGTAATTTCTTTAGATTAATTCACCGGGTTTTTAAAACGCCTTAACCTAAGTTTTACGAAAAAACAGATCGCTGACTGATCAATTCATTTTGCTGATTTCACAGAAGATGATAAAATGTATTTATATCGTTCATTAATAAGAATACTTAACGGGATATAATTTATTCCGTTTTTTTGTTTTTTCCGGCAATTCAAAACGCCGGTTATCACCTCCTTTTTTACCTTTCGGATGTAAACAATTCCCTTTTCAAAACTCCTCTAAAAACTTCTTGATTCATTTCCTGTAAATTCGTGCTATTCGAAAAATAAAACGATACAAAATGAAACTTGGAAATTATATCATGGGAAATTGGGTTGAGGGCGATGGAGAAGGTCAGCAATTGTATAATGCCATAACAGGAAAGTTAATCGGTACGGCTACAACAAAAGGATTGGATTTTGCCTCAATACTGGAATATGGAAGAAGAAAGGGTAGTCCCGCTCTTCGGAAAATGACCTTCCAGGAAAGAGCGCGAATGTTGAAAGCTCTTGCACTTCATTTGCTGGAACATAAAGAAACATTTTACCGGGTAAGTGCGCAAACAGGAGCCACACGTATGGACAGTTGGGTAGATATTGAAGGAGGTATAGGAAATCTATTTTCAAATGCATCTTTAAGACGCAAATTACCGGATGAAATCTTTACGCTGGATGGAGATCATATTGGCCTAAGTAAAGGAGGTAGTTTTGCGGCGCAGCATATTTTATTACCAAAAGAAGGCGTTGCACTTCATATCAATGCATATAACTTCCCTGTTTGGGGAATGCTTGAAAAAATCGCGGTTAATTTATTGGCGGGAGTCGCGGCTATTGTAAAGCCTGCGACGGTTACTTCTTATTTAACGGAATCTGTGGTTCGGGAAATCATCGCTTCTAAAATTTTACCTGAAGGTGCTTTACAATTAATTTGTGGCAGCGCCGGCGACATCATCGATCATACAAACTCACAGGATGTTATCACTTTTACAGGTTCTGCCACAACCGGCCTGATGCTTAAATCGAATCCAAATGTGTTAAGTCATAACGTACCTTTTAACCTCGAAGCGGATTCGCTGAACTGTATTGTATTAGGCGATGACGTAACTCCCGATATGCCGGAATGGGATATTTTTATAAAGGAAGTCAGAAAAGAAATGACCTCAAAGGCAGGACAGAAATGTACTGCCATCCGCCGTATTTTTGTGCATGATAATAAGATGGATGATGTGTACAAATCGTTGAGAAATGCACTTGCTCAAACAGCTATCGGAAATCCATCAAATGAAAAGGTAAGAATGGGATCACTGGCAGGTCAAACACAACGGGAAGAGGTGCGTGAACAGGTGCAGAAACTTCTGGCAACTTCCCAAATAATGTATGGAAGCCTTGATAATGTTGAACTAATCGACGCGGATAATGAATCCGGTGCATTTATGAGTCCGCTCTTATTGGTGAATAAAAATCCTTTTGCGGATGAAGCGGTACATAATGTGGAAGCATTTGGGCCGGTAAGCACCATGATGCCTTTTAAAACGATCGAAGAAGCAATAGAATTATCTAAATTGGGCAAGGGAAGTTTGTGCAGTTCTGTGGTTACCAACGATAAAAAGATTGCCCGTGATTTTGTGCTTGGAGCAGGAACCTACCATGGACGTATTTTGGTTCTGAACAGGGACTGTGCGAAAGAAAGTACCGGACATGGATCGCCGTTACCCATGCTGACGCATGGCGGCCCGGGAAGGGCTGGTGGAGGAGAAGAAATGGGCGGTTTACGCGGTTTGAAACATTACATGCAACGCGTAGCTGTGCAGGGTTCTCCGGATATGCTTACCGCAATTACCAGTGTATATCAGCCAAATGCTACGGGAAAAATCACAGAGGAGCATCCGTTTAAAAAATATTTTGAAGAACTGGAAGTCGGAGATCAGTTAATATCTGAAAAAAGAGAAATAACCTCTGCGGATATTGATCGTTTTGCTGCTTTGAGCGGAGATCATTTCTATGCCCATTTAAAGCGAACAGATTTTTCCGATACCATGTTTGAGGAGCAGGTAGCGCATGGCTATTTTTTAATGAGTGCCGCGGCGGGGTTATTTGTGGATAGCTACGAAAAAAATCCGGTACTTTTAAATTATGGAATTGACGAATTGAGATTTACCAAACCCGTTTATGCCGGCACAGAAATTTTTATTCGTTTTACCTGTAAGGAAAAGATAGCACAGGAATTGAAGGAGAGAAATCCGGATGTTCCATTTGTGAAAGGAAAGGAAATTCCAAAAGGAATTGTGAAATGGTATGTTGAAATACTGGATGAAACAGAAGAGCCTTTAATTGGCGTGGCAACTATTCTAACTATGGTCCGTAAAAAGGAAGCTTAAAAAAATATAGACTATTTAAAAAAAAATCTAATCAATAATATGACAGAAAATTATCCGGATGGATATGTAAAATCATCCACAGAGCATGGAATCATGACGATTGAATTTTTTCATCCCAAAAGTAATTCGTTACCGGCGAAATTGCTGGATAAGCTTGCACATGAAATTCACTACGCAGGCACGCACGATACAAAGGTCATCATCCTGAAAAGTGCCGGAGAAGGAGCTTTTTGTGCGGGTGCAAGTTTTGATGAACTGGCCGCTGTTTCTAATGAAAAAGAAGGAATGGATTTCTTTATGGGTTTTGCTAACGTGATCAACGCGATGCGGAAATGCACCAAACCGATCATTGGCCGTGTTCATGGAAAATGTGTTGGCGGCGGTGTAGGAATTGCTTCAGCCGTAGATTATGCTATAGCAGTAGAAGGTGTTTCTGTGAAACTAAGTGAGCTTGCAATTGGTATTGGTCCCTTTGTGGTCGGCCCGGCTGTTGAAAGAAAAATAGGTACTTCTGCTTATAGTCAACTGGCATTAGATGCCACCATGTGGCGAAATTCTGACTGGGCAAAAAAGAAAGGGTTATTTGCCGAAGTGCATGAATCTGTCATTAATATGGATGATTCCATTGAACGCTTATCCAATGC
>JBBSSE010000417.1:0-3293 GCA_038242375.1 Chitinophagales bacterium | reverse complement strand
GGGATTCATAAATAATTGCCAGTCATCCGCATGGGCAACAATGTAAAATATGGTGTTTGAAAAGTTTGTTTTCACCATCAGTTGTTTTCTTTCAACAAGATTCCGGAAACCAGTTTATTCCTGCTTTTTTCTTTTAGCAAAACCCCTGGAAGCCTGATTTCACTTTGTTCTCCCATAGCAAGATGTTCTAAAATTGCCGCTACTTTACCGGTATTGGTTTTTACATTAAAATGAGTATGGATTCTTTTAACAGCAGCTTTTTGCATTTTTTGCATGATGAGTGGCTTCTCTAAAAGATAGAGAATATTCTCAGCCAAACTTTCCCAATCATTCGCCAGCAGGCCGGTCGTTCCATGTTCTACTATTTCCGGTATACCACCTACTCGTATCGCAACGGTCGGTATGCCGCACGCCATTGCTTCCATTAATACAAGGGAAGTTCCATCACTCCGGGAAGTATGTGCAAGTATGTCCAGCGCAGGATAAACTGTCCAATTCTCTGACTGCCATTTAACAAAATGCACATGATTTGATAATTGCAGACTAAGGCAAAGTTTATCAAGTACTTTGGTCATAGCTCCCTCCCCTACCACCACGAAATGAACGTCCGGCTTTTCACTAAGGATCATCCGGGCTGCTTTTAGAAATTGATCCGGACCTTTTTCATGGTCCAGCCGCCCGACGAATCCAATGAGGGTGGCCGTTGGAGAAACGCCAATCATCTTTCGAAAGGAATCCCCCTTATTTTGCTGATTGAATGTGGAAATGTCAATTCCATTACGCACAATGTGTAAGTGACTTGCAGGTATTCCCATGGCCACTGCCTGGATATAGGCTTCCTGGTTGTTCGTGATCAAATGGGAGTTGACTGCCTTTGCAATACCCAGTTCATGGGCAGTTATATCCATTCCGTGAATAGTAGCTACGACTGGCTTATGCAGCAAATTTCCAGCTAACCCCGCAAGCAAATGTGCTTTGGGCATATGCGCATGTAATACATCGATGTTATTCAGTTTCCCGATCTCCACTGCCAATTGAATAGATCTCCAATAGGGATCATCTTCAATCCGTGCGATGTAGATCTCGTTGACGCCAAGTTCTCTAAGATTAGCTGTGAAATCACTTTCATACGGACAAATACAGGTGAGATTAAATCTGTCGGAGGGTAGATTTTCAATGAAACTTTTCAGGTAATTTTCCATGCCACCTTTATCTGCATTGCCGATGATTTCAAGCACATTGATTTGATCATCAGGAAATCGGGCCGGTGTTTTTAATTCCATTTCTATCTACTTTGGTGAAAAAAATTGTCTAAACTATTTTCATTAATCGCTCAAAACAGGAACCATCTTTTTCTTTATTTCTTATATTTTTTGATAGTAGATGACTTTTGATCGTCGTTGTCAATATCATTAATTTATTAAAAATAATAGAGAAGAAAAGTTAAACAGAACGTAAGATCTTCAAAATAAAACTTTACCCTGGCATAAAATATTCGCTTAATTTATCTGTGCAATTTCTTTTTAGACCTGCCATTTACATCCATGGATCCAGGATCACCTTCACACAATTATCTTCTTTCTTATCAAAAATATCATAACCATGCGCAACTTCTGAAAGTGGCAGGCGATGAGTGATAATATCATCCAGTTTTACTTTTCCATCTTTCACATATTCCAGTAATTCGTCAATATATTTATGCACAGGTGCTTGTCCGCCTTTAATCCGAAGGCCTTTATCAAAGAATTGCCCAATGGGAAAATTATCGTAATTATATGGATACACTCCTAACACAGATACAATTCCACCCCTGCGTACAGCACTCATACATGCTTCCAATACTTTTACAGAACCTTTTTCAAAATGGATGGCCGCTTTTGCACGATCGACAAGGCTTCGCTCCGGCTCAAAGCCCACAGCATCCACACAAAGATCTGCGCCTCTGCCTTTTGTTAAGGCACGTATTTTATTTACGACATCTTCTGCACTCGCACCCTCCCAAAGAATCGTTTCACAGCCTGCGGCTTCTTTTGCTTTATCGAGGCGGTATTTTAATACATCAATGATCATGACCTTTTCTGCACCACGCAGCCAGGCACTTTTTGCAGCCATGATTCCGACAGGTCCCGAACCAAAGATGGCGACTGATTCTCCACCTTTTATTTCACCCCAATCAATGCCAGTATAGCCTGTCGGAAAAATATCTGTAAGAAATAGAACCTGCGCGTCTGTAAGGTTTTCGGGCACTATCCGCGGTCCGATATCAGCATAGGGAACCCGCACATACTCTGCTTGCCCGCCATTATATCCTCCATAAAGATCTCCATAACCAAACATACCCCCACCCTTTTCTGTCAAAATACCTCCTTCCGGACCGTAATGTTCCGGGTTGCTGTTTTCACAATGACCGGGCAATTGATGATTACAAAAGTAGCAGGTGCCACAGGCAATCGGAAAAGGTACGATCACTCTATCTCCCCGTTTTAAATTCCGGACGGCACTTCCTGCTTCTTCCACAATCCCCATGAATTCATGACCCAGCACCATAGGCCTGGGTTGAGGTATTCCGCCTGAAAAAATATGTAAATCTGAGCCGCAAATGGCTGTAGAAGTTACTTTTATAATGACGTCCCGCTGATCATCAATTTTCGGATCATCAACCGTGTCATAGGAGATTTTTCCTGGCCCATGGATTTGTGCTGCTTTCATATGGAGTATTTAATTGTTGAATGAATTGTAAGATTAGACCTGGTTTTTTTTGGTCAATAAATCCGCCTGAACATCGAGATATATTTCTCAAAACTGTTCCTCTTTTCCCCTCAAATCAATTCATTTATTATGCCATAATCCTGTATTTATCGGATCTGGAATTTATTTTGAATGAGGATAAAAATCAACAAACAATGTAGCCTTATGTAAGATTCTCAACAGAGGAGTAGAAATTTTTAAAGAACGTAAAATGAACAGACCGGTAATATCTGAAGTACCCGAACCCTCCCGAATTGCACTTAACAAAGTAATCAGAATTTTTTTTGGGGCTTATGAATCTTTGGCTCATTTAAAGCCTTTAAATTCTCTTTCCTATAGAACGAAATACCTTCATCTGTTGCAAAGACATCGAACAATCGCAAAGCATTTTGAACGAAGTATTCAACGCACAGCATTCAATACTTCATGTTTTTGGCACAACAGTGGTCTACTAAAATTTAAAATAAATCATTATGGCAGATAATAAAAACACAGTTGGAAAACCGGACAGAGACAGGATCAGTCTTTCAGAAGATTATGAGGTG
>JBBSSE010000416.1:0-3301 GCA_038242375.1 Chitinophagales bacterium | reverse complement strand
TGATCGTCTTTTAATCCAACGTATTTGCAGGTGGCCTTTGCCTCACAGCGACGGATCAATCCTTTTATTTCCCTGATCTCAGGTGTATCCTGTTCAAGGGATTTCTTTTGTGCCAGGAAGGCTACAGCCTTATCATACAAACCTTTACTAACGGTGTTATCTATGTGAAAAATGCTTTCAAATCCAACAGTGAAATCAAGGAAACGCGTAACAAATTCATCTGTAACCGCGATATTGCCACTTGTCTGATAAGCGACATGTACTTCATGGCCCTGGTCGTGAAGGCGCATGAATGTACCACCCATGCTGATAATATCGTCATCAGGATGCGGGGAGAACAGTAAAACTTTTTTAGGGAATGGTTCACTTCTTTCAGGATGATTCGGCAGGTCGGCATTTGGTTTTCCACCGGGCCATCCTGTAATGCTGTCGCGAAGCATATAATACACCTGGAGGTTTACTTCGTAATTATCTCCTTTTTCAACAAGCAGATCGCTTAGGCCAAATTCATTATAATCGTGAATGGTCAGGCTTAAAACCGGTTTATTTAATTTCAAGGCCATATTTATTACGGCCGTTTTAATGATTTGAGGAGTCCACTCACATTCTCCGGTTAACCATGGAGATTTTATGCGTGTTAATTCCGATGCAGCTAATTCATCCAGAACAAACGTACAATTATCATGATGTTGTAATAAGGAGGCCGGAATTTCTTCAAGAGGATTTTCTTCTACCGCTTTTTTAATAACAGGAGCTTTCGCCTTGCCCCAGCCCATTAAAATAATTCTTTTCGCCTTCATAATCGTATTCAATCCCATGGTGATTGCCATGCGGGGAACATCAGAGATATTTCCAAATTCACGGGAATTGGCTATACGTGTGGAATTGTCGAGGGTGATAAGCCTCGTTTTAGAATACAAGGGTGAACCAGGTTCATTAAAGCCGATATGGCCATTGTTCCCAATACCTAATATTTGAAGATCGATACCACCGGCATCAGCTATTTTTTGTTCGTAATCCTGTGTATGTTTTTTTATTTTTTCCTTTGAGATCATGCCATCAGGAAGGTGATAATTATTGGGGTCAATGTCTGTTTTTTCAAAAAGATTTTTCCTCATGAAGTAATGATAGCTATGCACATCATCGGCTTCCATCGGATAATATTGATCCAGGTTAAATGTGATCACATTTTTAAAACTTAGGCCTTCTTCCTGGTGTAACCTTACCAGTTCTGCGTACAAGGTAATGGGAGTAGAGCCCGTTGCCAGGCCAATAACCGCCATTTTTCCTTCGGAACTTTTTTCTTTAATTAATTTGGCTATTTCATTTGCCACATATTTAGATCCGTCAAGAGGAGTATGAAATATTTTTACAGGAATTTTCTCCAGGGCATCAGTCAGGTCAAAACTTTTAAGCATAGTTGAATTATAATAAAGATGAGTGCCAAATTTAAGGCTTCTGATTTTTAAAATCAGGATTTTAATAAAAAACGATTTAAATTTAAAAAACGGCTGACTTTTATAAATAAAAATCAAGAAGGGATGCAATAAGCTTGCTTGAATAGAAGATTGTATATTTTTATTGGTGGAATGATTTGAGCAGTAAATTTTCCTGCCCGATTGCTATACTGCACGCGGGATAAATTGATAAATTTTCTGAAGAAGGGTCGGACTGCTTTTAGCGGTTTGAACAATTGGTGGATAATCGTTCAGGTCCCCGAAAGGTCGGGGTAGGCTGCCAAAGAAAGCGCCCAACCGTATTAAATTATTCACTGTTTTGACCCTTGCGAAGTATATATTGAAAGCCGGATAATATTAAACACGTAAAAAAACGGGATACTATGCGTAAGGTGAAAATTTTCAGTTCTATAATTTTGTGGCTGTTCATAAGCAAGGCTCTTTGTGCACAGGATTCAAATATCCGGGTGATTGCCTACTATTCAGGTACCAGTGAAAAATTAGAAGAATACCCCATAGAAAAATTAACCCATCTCATTTACAGCTTCTCTCATTTAAAGGGAAATGAACTGGATATCGGAAACGAAAATAGTATAGCCACCGTGAATAAAATGGTGGGATTGAAAAAACGTAATCCAAACCTTAAAGTTATTTTATCGCTTGGTGGCTGGGGCGGTTGCCCAACCTGTTCAGAAGTTTTTTCTTCTAAAAATGACCGGAAGGTTTTCGCGCGTTCTGTAAAGAATTTAATGGTAAAATACGGAGCGGATGGCATAGACCTCGACTGGGAATATCCTGCTGTGGCCGGCTTTCCGGGGCATGATTATAAACCGGGGGATAGGCAAAATTTTACCAGGCTGGTAAAAACTTTGAGAAAGACCCTCGGAAAAAAATATGAGATCAGTTTCGCTGCCGGCGGATTTGAAAAATATATGGAAGAAGCCATTGAATGGGAAAAAGTAGCACCTTTGATCAATTATGTGAATCTGATGAGTTACGACCTTGTACATGGTTATTCTGTTGTAACAGGCCACCATACACCATTGCATTCTACCACCGACCAGCTTTTGTCAGTGGATTATGGGGTGAGAGAATTAATTAAAAGGGGAGTTCCTAAAGGAAAGATCATCATTGGAGCTGCTTTTTATGGCAGGTTTTGGGAGATTGAGCCCGACGCCATTAAGAGTCTTTATCAGTCGGGTAAGTTTTTGAAAAGTGAATCGATCAGGGATATTGAAAAACTGTTAGAAACAGATACCTGCTTTCAATATTTTTGGGATGAAGAGGCAAAAGCTCCTTATCTCTACAATCCCGTGAAGAACCTTTTTGTAACCTATGATGACGGGAAGTCCATTGAATTAAAAACCCGCTATGCCATGGAAAATAAGATCGGTGGAATCATGTTTTGGGAATTGAGCCTCGATTATCCGGAAGGAGGATTATTAGATGTAATTCATGGTGCCAGGACAAAATAAAATAATAGGATTGGCATAAAAAAAAGGCTGCCAACTTTTAGAAAGTTGGCAACCTTTTTTTTATGCATTAATTGAAATACTTCATTAATCTATCTCTATCTCATCCGCAAATAACCAGGATGCGTTTCCGCCACCGGGAAGATTGTCCGGAATTGTGCCAAGGTTAGCGGCTTTCACTTTAATATAACGTGTGGTTACATCTACAGGAAATGTAAACTGCCTTGTGTCTGCATCTTTTTTCTGGTCAATATTTCTGGAACCCAACAGGTTGAAAGCACTTCCATCTGTGGAACCAAATACCTCAATTGTTTTCGGTAAATAAATCCAGCTTCCATTCGCGTCCAATGTATTCAATGTTATTTTTTTGAT
>JBBSSE010000415.1:0-3310 GCA_038242375.1 Chitinophagales bacterium | reverse complement strand
CGCAAAGATGGTTGGAAACATAATGGATTCAAAAAAGAAAATAGTAATTAAAGCATAAATAGAAATTGTTCCAAACCCAAAAACAACAACGATGCTTAACCCAATATTTACCAAGGCGAATAATGTAAGTAATTTGTTGGGAGCGATTAATTTCATCAACCCTGTACCTACAAACCGGCCTACTGTAAATAACACCATTGCTACTCCAAGCAGATAAGCTGCTTTGGTATTATTGATATCATTTCCCGGAGCAGTACAATAATTGATAAACAAGGCCGCGATCCCTACCTGAGCGGCCACATAAAAGAATTGGGCAACAATGGCACCTGTAAAATTGCTGTGACTGAATAAAGGCTTTTGATCCAGTATCTCTGCGGAAACCAATTTGCTTTCTTTAATTTCCGGCAGGGGAGTTCTCATAAATAATGCTGCAATAAGAACCACTATACCACCAATAATCAGATACACCATTTTTACAGAATCAAGATTATCAGAATTTGCCTGTCCAAAAAATAAATTAGCGCCAATAACCGGCCCGATAAACGAACCAACTCCATTAAAACATTGGGCAAGATTTAAACGAAAGGCAGAAGTTTCCGGTTTTCCTAAAACAGTTATATATGGATTGGCGGCAGTTTCAAGGCAGGCAAGCCCCGACGCGAGAATAAATAAAGCAACGAGAAAGAAATTGAAATCCGCGTTTTGCGCGGCAGGGAAAAATAAAAATGCCCCGGTTGCATAAAGTAATAAACCAAGGATAATGCCTCTTTTATATCCATATTTATTGATAAAAATGCCTGCCGGCAGAGCAATTAAAAAATAGGCTCCAAAATAGGCTGCCTGTAATAATGTAGATCGGGTAGTAGTGATATTCAGTGTTTCCTGAAAATGCTTATTTAAAACATCCAATAATCCATACGCCATTCCCCAGAGAAAAAATAAACTGGTTACTAAAATGAGAGGTAACAGGTAATTGTTTTTCGAATACGTTTCTTTTTCAGTAACAATCGTTGTTGGTAGCGCCATGAGTATATTAAATTGGAATTATTTTTTAGAATCAGTTCAGTTTAAAAATTTCCTTCATCAACATCCACTTTTCTCCTTCTGCTGCTGAAGGCAAAGCCTGCTGGTATTTCCACATCAGTTTCTCCCATTCCTGCACTTTTTCATTCGCTGCGTCCATTTCATTTTTCTTTTCAAAAGAAAAATCAGAATTGGTTTCCATGATCATGAACAGACGGTTTTCTATACGGTAAATTTCAAGTTGTTCGATTCCTGCAGAAGTGATACTCTCTCTTATTTCCGGCCAGATCGCTTCATGGTATCTCTCATATTCAGCGATCAGCTTTTCATCATTTTTCAGGTCAAGTGCAAAGCAGTATTTCTTCATCTTGTTTATTTAGATTGATAATATAATCCTATCTCTGAAATAGTTGGATTTAACCGGGAAGATAGTATTTTTATACGCACTTTATCTGTCGTTACCTGAGGAAATTCCAATAATCTTTTATAGCCTACTGTCGTTGCTTTCGCTGCTGATTTCCATTCACTTCCATTCCAATAGTCTATTTCAAAATTTTCGATTCTTTGACCGATGGAAATATTTTCCTGGAGCATGAGCACATTAAAGGAACGTTTCTTTTTTAGGTTTAATTCAATAACCGCCGTTGTATCTTTTCCTTTTGTCGTCCAGTAAGTTTCATATTTGTTGTCAAGAATCGCTTTTGGATTTTTCCCGTTTTTGGAAATGATCTTTGCGCCCTTTGCCAAATTGTTATTAAAAATAGCTTCTCTTAATGCTGTCCAACCTTTAAGAGATTTTATATCGGCCTCATTGATCAATCCTTCTTTATCAGGAGGTAAATTCACCAATAGAACGCTGTTTCTTCCTACGGAATGAAAGTAAATATCCAATAATTTTTCCGGGGATTTAACCTTTGAATCTTCCGCAGGATGATAAAACCATCCCGGCCTGATGGAAACATCTGTTTCCGCCGGATACCATACCAATCCTTTCGCTTTCATAATCTGATCGCGTCCTCCAAGATCATCTCCCCTCATATCACCCGCTGGTTTAAAAGCAACTCCCTGTTGGGAATTAGCGGCGGTAGCGGTTTGATCTAAATTGTCAACAGGTACTACGCTCCATTCTGTTTCACGGCCATAACCGGTTTCAGTACCTACCCAACGCACATCCGGACCCATGATGGCAATCACGGCGGTTGGTTGTAATTTCCGGATTAGTTTATACCAACGCCCAAAATCATATACCTGCTTTTTCCCGTTTGGGCCTTCACCATTTGCTCCGTCAAACCATACCTCGTCTACTTTGCCATATTGGGTCAATAATTCAGTTAGCTGGGCCACAAAAAAATCATTGTATTCATCCGTTCCATAAGAAGGCGCGTTCATGTCCCAGGGAGAAAGATAAACTCCAAAACCAACATCCTGTTTTTTACAGGCTTCAGCGACTTCTTTTACTACATCGCCTTGTCCATTTTTCCAGGGACTGCTTTTTACAGAGTGATTGGTTGTTTTTGTGGGCCATAAACAAAATCCGTCATGGTGTTTCGCGGTCAGGATCACTTGTTTAAAACCTGCATCTTTGGCTACTTTTACCCATTGGTTTGCATCAAGATTTGTAGGGTTAAATATCTGTGGATCTTCTTTTCCGGTTCCCCATTCCCGATTAGTAAAGGTGTTTACACCAAAATGAAAGAAGGCTGTAAGTTCCAGTTTTTGCCAGCGAAGCTGCCGGGGAGTAGGAGTAATATTGGCTGCTGTTCTGATGATATTTTCTTCACTTTCTCCGGGAGTAATGATCGCGAAGTTTTGGCTTTGCGCTATTGATTGTTTCCCTAAAAATAAAATGAATAATAAAAGAAGGTTTTTCATTTTCTGAATTAAGTGATTAAAAGATTTCCGGATTGATTTACAATACGGCTACTCACTTACAAGTTTACTTGTTTTTTATTATAAATAGGTGGAATATTTACGCAACCGATTGCATTTTCTCCCGGAAGAAGAAGGTGATCAGAGGAAAATCTTGGAGCGAAGTCCTTGAGTTGGTTAACTGGTCAGCTTTTCAGGGTTTTCTGTTGCGCTGCCATTTAATGTTCTTTCAGCATGTTTGCCAGCCAGGTAGCAAACTCAAAGTCGTAGATAATATAAAAGATAAACAGTGATTCTTCAGGGTAACTAAAGATGAATAGTGATATTCTGTTTATCTTTATTCCGTTAGCAAGAATAACAGTAAACCCGTTTAAGCGGTTTGAGGCTATTCAATATTGAGCACAGAAGCTAATGCCTT
>JBBSSE010000414.1:0-3320 GCA_038242375.1 Chitinophagales bacterium | reverse complement strand
TTACGACAAAATCCTCCAAATAAAATCTTTTTTGCAGTAGGAGGTTTAAGATAATTGTATAAATCTTAAGGATGATTGCACATCGGGGTTTCCGGCAGGATGGTTTTAAATTCAATAGTCTAAAATCGGAAAACCCCGCTGCCAAGTTTTTTCGGGGAAACCCCGATGCTTGGACGACCTTGTGCTATTTCAATCCAAAAGTTGATGTATGTTCAGTTATTTGAGAATCATTTTGCTTTACCACAAAATCCTCCAAATAAAATCTTTGTAGCAGATAGGAGGTTTAAGATAATTGTATCAATCTTATGGATGATTGTAATAAGGTGTAAAAGCATTTTATGCTTGCAAATTATGGTTGGATTTTTCTGGCTAACATTTTTCAGTTTGATAACAGGAAATCCAGAAACACCCAAAGTAATTGCATAAATCTTCCGGACGATTGCACATCGGGGTTTCCGGCAGGATGGTTTTAAATTCAATGTCTAAAATCGGAAAACCCCACTGAAACACGAACTCCGAACTTTGAACTCCGAACTACGAACTCTGAACTCGCTTTTCCGAAAAAAAAGTCATGAGTTAGAATGAAGATCTCCTTCCTAAAAACCTCCTTAATATTTAAGGCATAATATTGGTCTTACACGGTTCCATATATCTGTAAAATAATGAACGAAACCACATACACTTTTGTAAAAGGACACTCTCCAATAGTGGCTACGGCTATACATGAGGGACATCACACAAGAGATTCTATTTTGAATTTATTCAACCTCGATGACGGGCAACGCCTTCGGGAAGAGGATCCTTTTACCGCAGAATGGGTAAATATTTCCGATAACAATATCATTGTTCATCATTCCCGTTTTGAGACAGATGTGAACAGAGCACGCAGTGAAGCTGTCTATTTGAAACCGGAAGATGCGTGGGGATTAAATGTCTGGAAGGATGAACCGGCACACGAAACTGTTCTGGAATCTTTGGCAGTCTATGATGGTTTTTACGTGGAAGTTAAAAAGTATTTCGATTCGTTATTCCGTGAAAATAAAAACATAGTGGTGTTTGATATTCATTCCTATAACCATCGAAGGGAAGGAAAAGATATCCAGGCTGATCTGGACAAAAATCCGGAAGTGAACATCGGCACGAAAAGTATGAACCATAAGAAATGGCAACCATTAGTGGATGGATTGATCAATAGTTTCCGGTCGTTTGATTATGGTGGCCGCTCGCTCGATGTACGGGAAAATGTAAAATTTAAAGGTGGTTATTTTGGCCAGTGGTTGTATGAAGAATATGGAGATAATATTTGCCCGGTAAGCATTGAGTTTAAAAAGTTTTTTATGGATGAATGGACTGGGCAACCCTTCGAAAAAGATATTCGGCTTATTCATAAAATGCTTGAAGAGTCCACCGTAGCCGTTCTTGAGAAACTTCAAAAAATTAATTCCTAAGCGATATGGATAGTAAATTGGTAGAAAGAGTCGGGAATAGTTTTCGCAATGGAAAAAGTATCCGCAGAAATCTTCCTTTGAAAGGAAAACTGGTCATTGATCAGAAACTTCCTTATTTATGTGTCTATCGTTTTAAAGAAGAACCTGATCAATATATAGCCTCATTATTAAAAACTCAGGGTGCTTATCTCATTGTTCATGAATCATTGGAAATCAGTTCTCTCCTCGAAACAATCATGGAAGCGGCAATGGATGAATTTAAATCTTTCATGATCGCAGAAATTTGGAATGAGGGAAGTCCGGAAAGCCAATCCACCTTCCGTCTTTTATATCCTGAGGGAAAAGTATCTGCGGTGATTAGTACGCTTGAAAAAGGATTTAGTGAATTGTCCCATGTATTGCCGAGGATAAAGGTAAAACTGGAACCTTCACTGGAAAGACGTCCTAAGGATTTTTCGCCATTATTAACGCTTGATAAGATAAGGGAAACCGGTTCCTTGCTGATCGGCATTGCAGTACCACCTTTATTCCGGGATAAAGACAGCGTTCATAGCTACCCGCTCTTCTTCCGTAAAATCCAGCGAAAATTTGGAGAGATTATTAAGAGGGGAGCTTTCGAATTAGTCAGGGGCCAAACCGAAAGTAAATTTGTCAATTACCTGATGTTGGGTAAAACGAAGATAGATAATATTGTAAGATCGGCTGATAAGCGGATCGCTGCAATTGATGAGAAAATGAATTTTATACTGTCTGTTACTCCCGTGAATGTAGCATCTGAATGGGAAGAATTTAAAAAGAATACATTTTCAAAAGCTCCAAATTTCAGGTATCGCCTGATTTCCATCGATCCGGAAATAGAAAAAAGAAAACTCTTCAACATTCCGCTGGAAGATATAGAACACACCACCCTGGCATTTTTGCTTCGCGATAAAAGGACTGAATTGGAAAAGCAATTATTGATGTTGGAAGAACGGGGTACAAGAAAATTCTTTCATACCAGTCAGAGCATATACGGTGATTTAGATGAAACCACCATTGAGACTGCAAAGTCGCTTTTAAATTTTGAAATACATCAGGAACAATCAGAATATGAGATTATAAATGCCGTGGATTTTGCACAAATAGCTAATAAAGAATTGGAAAAGTACAGGAAAGCTTTTCCAAGACTGAATCTGAGAGTAAAAATAAAAGAGAGTGTGAGTGGATTACTGGTTTCCGGTCCTGAATTATCGGTTGGTAAAGATTTGAGTATTCCTTCCGGCAGAGTGAACGCGCTTATACAACATGAAATAGGCACACACATTCTCACGTATTGTAACGGGCATGCCCAACCGCTACACCTCATGTATTCCGGATTTGCCGGTTATGAACAATTGCAGGAAGGAATTGCTGTTTTAGCAGAATTTCTTGTAGGAGGATTAAATATCAACAGACTTCGCCTGATTGCTGCGCGGGTATTGGCCGTAAATGCATTGATTCATGGAGCAGATTTCATTGAGTGTTTCCGGTTGCTGAGGAATGAACATGGTTTTGCCGAAAAAACTTCTTTTAATATATCTATGCGTGTATTTCGTGGAGGCGGCTATACAAAAGATGCCATTTATTTGAAAGGACTGATCCAGGTGCTGAATTATATTAAAGGCGGGGGCGAACTGGAGAATTTGTATGCCGGAAAATATGCACTTGAGCATTTACCCTTAATCGAAGAATTGGAACATCTCAGCATATTAAAGAAACCGGTTTTACCGGATTATCTTTTAACTCCGGAAGCAAAAGAGAAAATAAAAAGGATCAAAAAAGGAATCAACCTAAATGAACTTGTCACTTAACCATTCAACAATTTAACCATTACAACAATTCAACCATCACAAC
>JBBSSE010000413.1:0-3334 GCA_038242375.1 Chitinophagales bacterium | reverse complement strand
TGGCCGATACAAGGTCCGCAGGCATTTGCCAGTACCATTCCGCCCATTTTTTCAAAAATATCCAGGTAACCATCTCTTTCTACAGTAAACCGAACCTGCTCGGAACCAGGAGTAATCGTAAATTCTGCTTTGGCTTTGATACCGTTATCTGTTGCTTGTTTGGCTATAGAAGCAGCACGCGTAATATCTTCATAAGAAGAGTTTGTGCATGATCCGATCAAACCTACTTCCAGTTCTTCCGGCCAGTTATTATCTCTAACTGCTTCCGCGAATTTTGAAAGTGGCCACGCCAAATCCGGTGTGAATGGTCCGTTGATATGTGGCTCCAATTCTGATAAATTAATCTCAATAACCTGGTCAAAATATTTCTCCGGATTTTCGTACACTTCTTTATCTCCTGTAAGATCCTCTGCAACACCGTCAGCTAAATTTGCAACGTCCGCTCTGCCGGTTCCGTCAAGGTATTCTTTCATTTTAGTATCGTAACCAAAGATGGAAGTCGTTGCACCTATTTCAGCACCCATATTACAAATGGTTCCTTTCCCTGTGCAGGAAAGAGATAAAGCTCCGTCACCAAAATATTCTACAATCGCTCCCGTACCACCTTTTACAGTCAGTATGCCGGCAACTTTCAAAATAATATCTTTTGCTGAAGTCCAGCCGCTTAATTTACCGGTCAGTTTTATACCGATCAATTTAGGGAATTTCAATTCCCATGGAAGTCCTGCCATTACATCACAGGCATCGGCTCCGCCTACACCAATTGCCACAGAACCAAGTCCGCCGGCATTCACTGTGTGCGAATCCGTTCCAATCATTAAGCATCCTGGAAAAGCATAGTTTTCCAATACTACCTGGTGAATAATTCCAGCACCGGGTTTCCAGAAACCAATCCCATATTTATCAGAAACGGACGCAAGAAAATCGTAGACTTCTTTGTTTTGATCTTTCGCTTTATTAAGATCCGCTGTGGCACCTACTTCAGCCTGGATAAGGTGATCGCAATGCACGGTGGAAGGTACAGCTACTTTAGTTCTTCCTGACTGCATAAATTGTAACAAGGCCATTTGAGCGGTTGCATCCTGCATAGCAACTCTATCGGGTGCAAAATTCACATAATCGGTTCCTCTTTTAAAAGCTTGTTCAACTTTTCCTTGCCATAAATGAGTATATAGAATTTTCTCTGTAAGAGTCAGTGGGTGATCGACAACTTTACGCAACTCGTCAATTTTTTGGCTGTAGCCCCCGTAAAATTTCTCAATCATTTTAAGATCAAATACCATGTGCTAATTTGTTTTATGATTAATAAATGTGATATATTTAAAGAAGTGCAAAATTACTTAAAAAGAATGGCCATTCAATGTGAAAAAATATTATTGATGGAATATGATTTGCTTAAATCTGAAAATGATTCGGATTCTTATATTCCCGCGAAAACCTTTATATCTTAAATTCCTGCAAATCGACAGGCTTCAGGAGGGAAATCATTATAAACATACAGGTATATCAAATGTGTATTCTATTGTTAAAGATTAGAGGTTGAATGAAGGCAAAATATATATTTGAAAGTCGTTAATTAAGGTAAGATTTGCTTTCCCGTTATTTTTTGGTAAATATGGTCTTATTTTGGATATCGAAATATAGGTGCCTCAATCGGAAATTAATTCCCATTAATGGATGAAATAAAGATGTTTTACGCAAAGATTAGAGATTGTATAAAATTTGTGCTAAAAAAATCACCAAAAAAAATTACATTTGTGTATGTATAAAATTAAAGATTACATAGAATGGCAATTGTTTGGAGTTTGCTCCGCCATCGGAGAAAAGATGGGCGTGGCCACTTCCGCCATTAGAAGATACTTTATTTACATTTCCTTATTAACCCTTGGTTCCCCTATAATCTTTTATTTATTTTTAGCCTTTTGGATGAATGTAAAAAATTACATCAAAAATTCCAGGCGAAATCCGGTTAGATACCTTTAAGTTAGTTTATAGTTTGGAGTTTGGAGTTTTTAGTTAGTTCGAAATTCGTAGTTCAGAGTTCGTAGTTCAGAGTTCAGAGTTCGTAGTTCAGAGTTTGTAGTTCAAAGTTTGTAGTTCAGAGTTCGAAGTTCAGAGTTCGAACAAAATTCGTTCTGGAAATACATGTTTTCAATTCTTTTAATTCTTTCAATTCTTTCTCAAAATCGTTTGATTGATTCATTGGCGGCTGCCTGCCATGGTTGGTGTCCCACCAACCATTTCTTCGCGACATAAAAGACTCTCAATTCTTAAACATCCTTACACCGGCAAATTTTATTTAGCCACATGGGACATTCTATAACCTATACAGTTACCATTGGTAATAACCTCTTCGCTTATTTCCTGTTGCTCAAAACTCACAGCCAAAGCTCGCAGCTCAAAGCTCCCAACTCCCACCTTACATCTCCTTTACACCACCCAAATTTAAAATTTTCCCTTTCTTCCAGGCTTTAAATTCCTTTTTAAAATTCTTCCGGTTTTGTTTGGTTAAATGTGGATCATCCAGAGAAATAAGATCCGGACTGCCGGCATTTACCCAGGCAGTGTACCAAAAAGAAGAAGTTTCCTGAATTGCCTTACGAAGCTGGGATTCTACCATTCCATTTAATTCCTTGTGAAACATCGCGGCATATGCATCCGAAAAAACCGGGGACTTAAAACTTAAAACCGTATTTCCGGCACTATCTTTTTTATACATCGTTTCCGGCGTAAAGGATTTGCGCACTTTCATTTCCGCTGCTAATAGTTGAGGAATCAATGCATGAGATTGTTCAATGATCTTCCAGGTTTCATCGGTAATGTTGTCAATGTATTTAGCTGGTCCTGTATTGAAATTATAGTTTTGTCCAAATGCCGCAGGCAAAACCGATTCCCATAAAGCATGAACACCACGCTGATTTGTTTTTTGCCCATCGTGATTGGAAGATATGTGCAACGGCATCGTAGCATCTCCAATGTAATGAGACAATTCTGTGGAGATGAAAAGTATTTCAGATTTGTTTCTTTTCTTAAAAGCCTGGGTGAGCTTTTCGGTCATATTCTGAATATACCAGGGGAGATATCCTGTTTTTTCCAGGAAGGCGCTGTCATATTTTGTATAGGCTTCTTTGGTTGTTTTAGGGATAGAACTAATGGGGATATTAAAATCTTCAATATCAACATAATGCCTTGGACCTTCTACTTTATCATTGATCACATATTTTCTTAAATCAGGTACGACCGCGCCTTCTGTGATAAAATCAATATGATTGTAATAGAACTTTATCATTCCTTCGGGTAAGGCAAAAACTGCTGACCGGGTAATATGTTTATG
>JBBSSE010000412.1:0-3340 GCA_038242375.1 Chitinophagales bacterium | reverse complement strand
CAATCCTGATAAATTCTGTGGGTTATCCACGTGGAAGTTTCTATACTTACAAACAAGTGTATGGAGAGAATGGTTTGCCAATCGATAATTTGTTTGAAGATTTAAACCGGGATGGAATTATAAATGAGAATGATCTATACAAATACAAAAGCACAGAGCCAAATTACCTGTTAGGAGCTTCTACGAATTTCAATGTGAATAATAAGCTGAATTTTGGATTTGTATTAAGAGGAAGTTTAGGGAATTACATGTACAATAATGTTTTTTCCAGTACTTCTAATATGAAGAATATTTTGAACCCACTGAATTATTTGAATAATGCTGCAGCCGGAAATTTAGTTTCAGGTGAGGGAGATAAATATTTTTTATCTGACTACTATGTTCAGAATGCATCTTTTTTACGAATGGATAATGCATATCTCAGTTATAGAGTTGGCAAGATTTTAAGCAATAAAGCTGACTTGACCCTGAATGCAAATTTTCAAAATGTTTTCATCATTACGAATTATGTAGGTATGGATCCGGAGATTTCCGGCGGAGTTGATAATAGCTTTTATCCAAGACCACGGGTTCTTAGTGTGGGGTTAAATCTTAATTTTTAAAAGAAACTAATTCAATTATAATGAATATGAAAAAGATATTTTTTACAGGGCTATCAATCTTCAGTATGAGTCTGCTCATATCGTGTCACAAGGATTTGGACAGGATGCCCATTAATGGCGAAACTGCGGAAACTGTATATAGTACACCGGCTGGCTACAAACTTGCTTTTGCAAAAGTGTATGGTAGTTATGCAATGACAGGAAACGACGGATCAGGAAGCGGAGATATCCAGGGAATAGATGCAGGTACGTCTGATTTCTTAAGACTTTATTGGGGAGCACAGGAACTTAGTACGGATGAGGCTGTAGTAGCATGGGGAGACGCGGGTATCCAGGATTTTCACAACATGAACTGGTCCTCAAGCAACCCGTTTTTAACTGGTTTGTATTATCGCAGTATGTACCAGATCACGCTTGCCAATGATTTTATTAAAAATGCCTCTGATGGAAATTTAAGTGCAAGAGGTATTTCCGGAAAAGATGCCGAAACAATCCGAATCTATAAAACAGAGGCGCGTTTTTTAAGAGCCTATCAATATTCTGTATTAATGGATCTTTTTGGTAATCCGCCGTTCATAACCGATGCTGATGCTATCGGAACAGTTCCTAAGCAGATCATGCGCAAAGATTTGTTTGGTTATATAGAATCAGAATTGAAAGCCATTGAACCTGAATTATTGCCTGCCAAAACAAATGAATATGGACGTGCAGATCAGGCAGCAGCCTGGTCACTGCTTGCCCGCATCTATTTAAATGCGGAAATTTATACCGGAACAGCCCGTTACACCGATGCGGTTACCTATAGCAAAAAAGTGATCGATGCCGGGTATAAATTGATTTCCGATTATCAGTACTTATTTCTTGCCGATAATAATTTGAATACAGATGAATTTATCTTAACCATCAATTACGATGGGTTAAAAACAGAAAGTTTTGGCGGAACGACCTTTCTTACGCATGCATCTACCGGCGGTTCTATGAATGCAGCAGATTATGGCATCAACAGTGGATGGGGCGGAATAAGGACGACCAAAAATCTTCCTGACTTATTTCCTGACTTAACCGGAACAGCGGACAAGAGAGCCCAATTCTATACGAAGGGACAGAACCTCGAGATTAATGCGATATCTGAATTTACAGATGGTCTTGCTATCACGAAATTCAGAAATAAAACCCGCAGCAATGTCAATGGTCAAAGCCTTGATTTTTCAGACGTTGATTTCCCGATCTTCAGACTGGGTGAAATTTATTTGCTCTATGCTGAAGCAGTTCTACGTGGAGGAACCGGGGGCGATGTGGCAACAGCAGTAAGTTATGTAAATAAATTACGCCAAAGAGCTTATGGAAATAATACAGGAAATGTAAGTTCTATTGACCTAAATTTTATTTTAGACGAAAGAGCAAGAGAGTTGTATTGGGAAGGGTATAGGAGAACAGATCTGATCCGTTACGGTAAATTTACAACCAGTACATATTTATGGCCATGGAAAGGCAGCGTTAAATCCGGAACAAGTGTAGGGGCGTATAGAAACCTATATCCCTTGCCTTCAAAGGATTTATCGTCTAATCCAAATTTGGTACAAAACAGTCCTAATTATTAATATTAAGAATGGTTACCTGGTCCGGTAAGTCTACCGTTCAGGAAATCAAAGCAGAATGCAGATAAATGTTTTCGATTAAATACAGGCATCAAATGTCTTCTGCCGAAAAAACAAAAAAATGAAACAGATGAAAAATATACTAAAAATATTTCTGGTGGCCATAGTTGTTTCAGGACTTTGGTCATGTAAAAAAGCGGAGAATAAGGTGGTCTTTTTGGGCGGCAAAGCACCTGTTCTTAGTTCTAACTTAGGGCAAGATCTTTTACCTCTTACCATGGATAAGAAAAACGAAACAGCGTTTAAACTTTCATGGACAAATCCTGATTATAAATTTAATACAGGTGTCAGTTCACAGGATGTAAATTATACCGTGCAATTTGACAAGGCTGGTGCAAACTTTTCCAGTCCGGACCTCCAGGAAAAATCCTTATCAGGTGATCTTTCTTATAGTCCCACAGTAGGAGAGATAAATAGTTTCATGGCTAAACTGGATTTAAAAGTTGATGAGTTGCATAAAATGGAAATACGGGTAAAGTCCAGTTTCTCCGGAGGAGCAGAGCCTTTGTATTCGAATGTTTTAAAATTTTCTGCTGTTCCTTATCTTGATGTAGCAGTGAAATTGCCTTCTTCCGGCGAATTATACATCACAGGAAATGCCACTCCGGGTGATTGGTCAAACACCCCACCTGCTGCTCAAAAGTTTACACAGGTTTCACCTACTCTCTATGAACTTATTCTTCCATTAACGGGGGGTAATTCCTATACTTTTCTGTATGTATATGGTAGCTGGGATTTTAAATATAGCATTAAAGTCAAAAATGATCCTGCGACAGTAAATGGAGGTGCTTTCCAGATGGGAGGAGAAGATATACTTGCCCCTGCGGAAAGTGGAAACTATAAAATCTCTGTAAATTTTGTGACCGGAAAATTTACAGTAACTAAAGTATAAATAATACCTTATCTATTTTCAGAAAGAAAATAAAAAAATTAAAGATGAACTATTTATCAAAATTATTTTTCTTCATAGCCTTATCACTGTCCTTTGCCGCATGTGAGAAAGTACAGGATCTTCCTTTCTACGCGAATGGGCAACCGGCTACCTTAACTGCTTCCACTGCCTCTGTCGCGGTATCGGCT
>JBBSSE010000411.1:0-3343 GCA_038242375.1 Chitinophagales bacterium | reverse complement strand
GCCTTTATAAAAGTTGAAAACATCAATGGTCCAATCCTACTGATTTCTGCAACAAAGGATGAAATATGTCCTTCCACACCTATGTCTGAAAAGATGATCACAAGGCTAAAAAGCCACAACTTTAAACATTACTTTGAACACGTTGCTATTGAAGGGAACCATGCAGAACCATTAAAACACATTGATTTGGTTTTTAATTTCTTTGAGCATCATTTTTCAAAGAAATGAGTGTAATTAAGGAAAGCAAGTGATAACTATTATCTAAAAAGAAGAAAGTTTCTTCCCCTACTCCACTTGAAAAGCAGTTGTGAAAATAAATATTTTGATTTATTTCAGGATGAACTTTTAAGTATATATTTGATTTCGAAAGCGCATGTGACTGGCAGACAGGAATTTTAATTTCAGGCCTGCATACATGTGCGACTTCCTTCAATAAACTAACTCAAATCTTACTTATGAGAAAATGCCTGTTGACTATTTTAACCTTTAGCGCTATAACCGTGTCGTTCGGACAAAGCATTTTTAAAAAGAATGTGATGTACCTCGAAGCAGGAGGAAACGGACTTTTCAGTTCTATAAATTATGAGCGACAACTAACAACGGAGCCCGGTCTTGGAGCAAGAGTTGGTATTGGATTTTATTCTGAAAATGCTTTGTATTTGACCATTCCTGTCGGCATCAATTATCTCTTTAAGCTTAAAAATGAGCATGCATTCATTGAAGCTGGAATTGGTGCAACATGGGCTCGTAGAAACGGTGAACTGTTTCATACCAGTAAAAAGTTTGAAGATGAACATTTTGTAAACTTCATACCAAGTATTGGTTATAGAAAGCACACTGTAAACAATGTTATGTGGCGAATTAGTGCAACTCCTGTTGCTAATAACAATGGACTTTTTCCATGGATAGGCGCTTCCATCGGGAAAAGATTTTAAGTGAACCTGGTCCCGTTTAATTCAGTTTCCTGCAAGTGTTATTAACGGCAAACTAAAGAGAATTTTCTTATTGGATACAACTATTGAAATACCTCCAATAGGGTTTTTTATACCAACACTCACTTAGTTTAACTTCAACCTTTCACAATCTGCGGATAAATCTGCTCCAGACATATTCTTGTTCCATGCAAAACCTGATCGCTTCCATTGGGTTAGGTTGCGATCATGTTCCTTAGCCAGAATGGAAAGAATTTCCAATTCATTTTTATGGGTTTTAAAATATGCTCAGCAAGGGGTAAATTAGTGAGTTTTTCAATTTAAATGACCTGTTGTTTTTCGTTTGCGGCAGGAAAAATAAAAATGATAAAATAATAAATAATAATTTTAAATTCATTTAACCATACTTAAAAACTGAACCGAAAGAGATAAAGGCAATAAGGTCCCATTCTCATACATGAGACTTATCAAATTCTCATTAGCATGAAGGATCAATAATTTTAAAACTAAATCATTCACTCTATTATCCCTTGAGTAGTATAACTTACTTTTTAGTGCCTATTTTTCATAATTTTAAAAGTACCAGACCAAACTATGAACACGATTTTCAGCGGGTATTTTATATCCACTGTCAGCCGGAAAGTGTAGAATTGAGGCGGTTCTTCCCAATATTTTTATTTTATGATACAGCAAGAACCGCTTCAAACTTTCATCATTTTGCTTCTAAATTTTAACTGATCACGGAAACATCGTCAGAAATATTACCACACGAACTCTGTAAAAAAAATAGAAATCATCCGGGATCAACTTTCAATTTTCGGCATTAGTTCTTAACTTCAATCATATATTTTCAAATAGACAATGTAGATGATCCGGACATAGAATCGATTTTACTGCCCTGGCTAATACTCAACTGCTAACTCCGGTTAAAAACACGTTATTTAAAAAATATCAATCTCTATACGAATGAAAAAAATAATACTATTAACTCTTTTTTTTGGAATATTATTGACTGCCTGTGAAAACAAACCCGGCAAAAAAAACGAACCAAAGATTGAAAATACACCGGATATCAATATCAATTCTGAATCGGGGAAGAACCAACGAAATGACACCGTAAAAAAACCAGGTGCGGTTGAATATCTTTACAAAAGTGATAACGGAGAAATTGTAGATGTTTCTTTTTTTGAGGAAGATGGTGAAAAATATGTCGAAGTTCAAAGAGAGGGGCAGACTGCATTAGTATTGGAGCAAATACATGCTTCTGAAAAGATGGGGGTATATCAAAAAGAAAACAACAAGTTTATAAGACAAAATGATCAGGCCACTTTCACAAATGGAATAAACTTCCTAAAATTGACCCTGATAAGTCCTTTAAAATATACTTACACGAATGACCGGGAGAATATCTCGATCACCTATTTTAGTAAAGGCGACAAAAGATTTGTAACCATACAAAAAGACAACCAACCAGAAATAACCTTAGAACAAACGACTTCCTGGGCTAAAGGTGCAGAATATGGAAAAGGAGCTGTGCAATGGCGTTCCCAAAGAAATAAGGGAACTTTAATTGAAGACGGAATAAAAACAGAATTCAAAGAGAAAGAATAATAAAGAGTTCTGCATCACACCCTTTTGGTATCCCCGCCAACAACCGTATTTTATAATTACAATGCCTGAAAAGTTATTTTAAGCTTCTATCATTTCATGCCCTTGTTGACGTTCCGCCAGCAACCTTACTGAAAGAAATTATTCTGCATCAGCCTTTTGTTTGGCAATGTTCCTACCAGTTCAAGGATCAAAAGGCAGAATATCAAAAAGGCAGGGCGATGATTATTCGATAAATAGGGCAATTACTCTATTTCCAAGAGCATTACTTCTGTTTCCAAGGGCATTATTTCTGTTTCCGAAGGAAATTGTTTAAAATAAGATGTACATCTTTTAGAATGAAATATCGCACGGTCGTCCATGCATCGGGGTTTTCCCGAATAAAAACGGGACAGGCCTTATACGTCTCCTAATTCGTCACTTAGCTTTCGAAAAACCCCGCTGGGAAAGGTCGAAATGTTTCTGCGGGTTTTATTTATTTGCGAGTCGTTTCAGCGGGGTTTTCCGATTTTAAATAATTGAACTTAAAAACTTTCATACCGGAAACTCCGATGCGTAACCATCCAATTAATTTATGCATTTACTTTGAGTCCTGGCGGGATTAAAATATCGCAAGGTCTTCCGGGCATCGGGGTTTTCCGACGTATGTCTTCTAACTTTTTACTGTGTTATCAGAAAACACCGCTGGGACGAAAATTTGTGTAGATTTGGATAACATGACTTCACCCGATGAATAGACTTGAAACATACAAACCAGAGATCATTGAACTTTGCAGAAAGCACAAAGTTAAAAGCCTCTATGC
>JBBSSE010000410.1:0-3359 GCA_038242375.1 Chitinophagales bacterium | reverse complement strand
TCAAATGATTCCATGGATTCTTTGCTTCCTGAATTAAATACTTTAACGGAAGTATCTTTTGTTTGCCTTCCCTGGCTTTTTCCATTAATGAATATTTCCGCTGAAGGATAATTTGTATAAACAAAAATTGGTGTGACCTCTCCTTCTCTTCCTTTGAAATTCCAGTTTGGAAGAATGTGCAGGGTATTCTCTTTTTTGTTCCAATGACTCTTGTACAAATAATACCTGTCTTTTGGAATGCCGGCTAAATCGACAATTCCGAATAAAGAACTATGACTTGGCCAATCTGTATAGTACGGCGTTGGTTCTCCTAAATAATCAAATCCGGTCCAGACAAATTCACCGATGGCATAAAACAAATCATCATGTTGAATAAAATTATCTTCCGGAAGATCTGACCAACTGCAATGCTCCACATCATAAGAGGAACTTTGATGATCAGGGTATTTGGCCATTGACCTGCGCACAACCGGGAATTTATAAATCCCGCGTGAACTAATGGTGGAAGCGGTTTCAGCGCCTAAAATAATTTCCTGTGGCAATTTTCTATAGGCTTCCGGATAGGCAAAAGGACGATAGTTGAAACCCGCCACTTCCATTACGGCAGCAAAATTATTATTGATAACAGAACCTGGCTGATCCATCCCCTGCGTTACTAATCTTGTCGGGTCTTCTCTTTGACAAATATCCTGGAGATAGCGGGCAACCTTAGCGCCGCTTTCTGTTCCTTGCTCCGGTACTTCGTTTCCGATACACCACATCACAACACTTGGATTATTACGGTAATTATGGATCAGGTTCACCAGATCCTTTTCGGCCCAATCATTAAAATATTTATTGTAGCCATTCTTTTGCTTTGGAATTTTCCATTCATCAAAGGTTTCCGCCATCACCATAATGCCCATTTCATCACAAGCTTTTACTACTTCCGGCGCTGGCATATTGTGTGAGGTACGAATCGCATTCACACCCATGTCTTTCATGATCTTAAGTTGTCTGCGTACTGCGGCATCATTAATTGCAGCTCCCAAAGGACCTAAATCGTGATGCAGACAAACTCCCTGGAATTGGGTCCTTTTTCCATTGAGGAAAAATCCTTTTCCCGGAATCATTTCTATGGAACGGATTCCAAAGGTGGTGGTGTATTCATCTTTAAGCGTACTGCCTTCGTATAATTTTGAAACTGCTTTGTACAAAGCCGGATTATCAGTGTCCCATAATACCGGATTCAACACCGTTAATTCCTGGGTGAATATATTCTCATCATATTTTCCAAGAGGTGTTTTAAGTGTTGCCACTACCTTCCCTGCCGGATCTATAATATCTGTGGCGATTGAAAAATTATCTGCGGAGGTATTTTCCGGTTTTTGAAGTTTTGTTTTAAGCAGCACTTTTGCGAATTCCTTTGTGATGCGCGGTGTCGTTAATTGTGTGCCCCAAACAGGAATATGCGCTGCTTCATTTACGATAACATGCACATTTCTATAAATACCCGCACCAGGATACCAGCGGGACGATTCAGGAAAATTTTCCAATCTTACTGCCAGCACATTCTCCTTACCGGGAATTAAAAACGGGGTAATATCGAAATGAAAACTATTGTAACCATAAGGCCAGTAGCCGACCTTTTTTCCATTGATATATACTTCTGCATTACTCATAGCACCATCGAAAAGAATGGTAGCCGTTTTTCCTGCGGAAAACGCGGGAAGCGTAAATGTATTCCGATACCAACCAACTCCTACAAAAGGCAATCCACCTGTACGGCCCGCATGCTCTGTCGCTTCTTTTTGCCCGTCCTGGGAAATTGCCACATTCTGTTTATCATTATTCGGACTAAAAGGACCATATATGGCCCAATCGTGCGGCACCGTAACGCTTTGCCATTGGTTATCTTTAAAGTCTGCAGCAATAAATCCCGGATCATCCTCGCGGGTAAATTTCCAATTTTTTTCCAAAAGGATCTCTGTGCGGGTTTGTGCCTGCAACATAAAACCACTCCCAAGGAGTATAAGAAAAACAGCCAATTTCAATTTCATATGAACAATTTTTTAAGGAATACTGCAATGTCGGGAACTTTATGGAAAGAAGCGTGCGAATTATGAATTATGTATGATTTAAGGAGTTGATGTTGGGAAATGGGATTGGGGATTCTGAGGATAGGATTAATTAAATAAACAAACTACAAACCTGAAAATTATTTAACATTAAAACCTTCTATTGGAAACCTGGGATACTTTCTATTAAACTATCAGGATAATTCCGATTGAATTCTTTAAAATCTTCCTGATTCATTAAAAGCCTAACTGTGTTAGTCTTTTCAGAATATTATGCGGGAAAAGTTTTGCCTAAATAAGATAGTGTTTTTGACTTGACACTTGACTGGCTTATCAAACTTTTATGTTCCCCTTTATATAAAAATTCACAACGATAACTGGGGTTATCTCCACTTCCACCCTTACCTGAACCCAAAAAATCTGTTATAGTAGCAGTCACCATTATTCCATTTTTTCTAAATCTTTCTTTGCTTTATAATTCTGTACGCCAAAATAAACAAAGATTAAGACAATGAAAACGGGCACCAAATACTTAACCTTAAAAAAATTACTCTTTTTCATTTTATTGTTTGTTTTCCAATTTCATTTATAAATTAGGTGGCCCCCCACTATCCTTAGTATCACCTAGCCTCATAAAGTTGCATTGACCTAAGTTTTGTAACTCAGGATATGTCATTACTAAAAGAAACCATTCAATTTTTATTAACCCGCATTGTTTTCTGTACTAATAATCACTTGCACTTATGATTTTCAGCAACATCTTTATTTATTTATTATTTGTTTAAAAATAAATATTGAAAGAAACGTTAAATCATTTAAAATATTTCATATTATTGTTCTCAAACTAAAAAAACTAAACATGAGAAAAATTATTCCACTCTTTCTGATGCTATTTATTTTTTCACAAATAGCATTCTCTCAATCGAGAACAATTACGGGAAAAGTTACAGATGAAAAAGGGCAGCCTGTCCCAAGTGTTTCTGTAACGATTAGGGGAACAAGTATTGGAGTAACGACCAACAGTGAAGGTGTTTTCACCCTGAATAGTCCACAAAACTCTAAATCATTAATTGTTTCGGCTATAGGTTATATAGAAGAAAATGTTGAAATTGGTAACCGCTCAGTAATTAATCTGACATTAAGGCTTGCCAATAACAACCTGGATGAAGTAGTTGTTTTGGGGTATGGTACCAGCAAGCGCAGTGATATTACAGGGAATATATCCACGGTAAAAGCGGATGCAGTACAGGACAAACCAATCCAAACGTTTGACCAGGCACTTGCAGGACAGGCCGCCGGGGT
>JBBSSE010000409.1:0-3370 GCA_038242375.1 Chitinophagales bacterium | reverse complement strand
GTTTAATGGGCATCGCATTTAATTAATGGAATAAAGCTACTTATTTATTTTTCAAAGAGGATGTATAATTGTATTGGAATTGCTAAAACCGAGGGAAACTTTTAATAATCATCGGGAAGGGGATTCCATAATGTCAGATTCTAATTGGCTAGAATCTGCAGGCATACAGAGAGAGAAAGAGAGAAATATTTATATATGTATATAAAAATAAATAAAAATGTCCATATCAGTCTTCATTTTTTGGAGAATATCTTGTAAAATCTTGAACGGGAAACTCCTTGTATGAAGTTATTCTTACCATTGAATGGCTATGTAAAATAGCTGTTCTTTCCTGCTGAAACCTTTAGTGGTATTCATTTCTATCTTAAAATTGATTTCTATTTTCATTTTGAAATAGTTATTATTTTTTATTACCGCAAAAAGTATATTTTTGTACCCGTATTAACTAAACCTTACAATCATGCAAGACATTGCAACAAGAGTAAAAAAAATTATTGTTGACAAGTTAGGAGTGGACGAAGCTGAAGTAGTTTCTGAAGCCTCTTTTACTAACGACTTAGGTGCCGATAGTCTGGACACCGTAGAATTGATCATGGAATTTGAAAAAGAATTCAATATTTCAATTCCGGACGAACAGGCTGAAACGATCACCACCGTTGGACAGGCAGTAGCATACCTGGAAGAACATGCTAAGTAAAAATCTTATTTAACATCGCAGGCAAGCTTTATGGAATTAAAAAGAGTCGTAGTTACAGGTTTAGGAGCAATAACGCCCTTGGGCAAAACAGTCCCCGAATATTGGGAAGGTTTGCTTAATGGTGTGTCCGGCGCTGTACCAATCACCCAGTTTGATTGTTCTAAATTTAAAACCAGGTTTGCCTGTGAGGTTAAAGATTTTGAACCTACAGATTATCTTGAAAGAAAGGAAGCCCGCAAACTGGATCGCTTTACACAATTCGCTTTAATAGCAAGTGACGAAGCAGTGAAAGATGCGAATATTACCGCTGAAAATGTAGATCCGGATAGGGTAGGCGTTATTTTTGCAAGTGGTATAGGCGGTATAAAAACATTCCAGGACGATGTAATGGAATTTGCAAAAGGTGATGGTACTCCCAGATTTAATCCCTTCTTTATTCCCAAAATGATATTGGATATTGCCGCAGGACAAATATCGATGCGTTACGGTTTCAGAGGTCCCAATTTTGCCGTAGTAAGTGCTTGCGCAAGCAGCACTAATGCTATTATTGATGCCTTTGATAATATTCGTCTGAATAAGGCTGATATTGTAATAACAGGCGGAAGTGAAGCCGTTATTGCTGAAGCCGGCGTAGGTGGATTTAATGCCATGAAAGCCTTAAGCGAACGTAATGATGATCCAAAAACAGCTTCCCGGCCTTTTGATAAAGACCGCGATGGATTTGTAATGGGAGAAGGAGCAGGAGTATTAATTCTGGAATCCCTTGACCATGCTCTGGCAAGAGGTGCAAAAATTTATTGTGAAATTGCCGGTGGCGGTGCTACTGCTGATGCACACCATATTACCGCACCACATCCCGAAGGCTTAGGAGCCAGGAATGTAATGAAGGCTACCCTTGCTGATGCGGGTATGAAACCCGAAGAAATCGATTATATTAATGTTCACGGAACGTCTACTCCCCTCGGAGATATTGCCGAAACCAAAGCCATTCTAAATGTTTTTGGTGAAAATGCGTACCACCTGAATATTAGTTCTACAAAATCAATGACTGGTCATTGCCTCGGAGCAGCAGGTGCTGTTGAAGCTCTTGCATGTATTCTGGCTGTAACCAAAGATGTTATTCCACCCACGATCAATCATTTCACCGATGATCCGGAATTAGATCCAAAATTGAATTTTACATTTAACACGCCACAATATAGAGTTGTAAACGCCGCCTTAAGTAATACATTTGGTTTTGGTGGCCACAATGCTTCCATTATTATAAAGAAGTATAAACCGTAAAGGATAAAGAATATTATTATGGAAAATGCAAGTAATGTTTCTACTGCGGAAATAGAAAATTTTCTTGTCCGCCGTCTTGGAGATCAGGAAGGTTCCGAAATAATGGAATATGTTCATTCCGAAATTGAAAAGAAAGTAACAGAAAGAATTTCTGAAGTAAAAGCAGAGACAGCCCTTTGGCGAAGCGAGTTGAAAAATGAGTTTTACAATAAGGAAGATGCAGTTGCATTGGAACAAAAACTTATAAAAAGAGTCTCGGCTGTAGAAGGTACAATCATCTTATGGGGATTCGTTTTTTGGATTACAACGCTGATTGCTTTCTACGTTATATTTAAATTTATTATTTAGCTGCCTGCATACCTCAGTCGTGCATTCGTTCTGCCACTTCTCTGCTTTTAAGAACCCTGTTTAAAATTATAATTAATCATATAATCCCCAACAATTTTGGATTATAGCTAAATTTACAAGGTGTCTCTACTTAGTAGCATATTTTTATCTAAACATGAAAGGGAATTCAGAAAACAACTCCGGAATGTTCTCGGCTTTAGCCCCAAAAATATAGAACTGTACCGCGTGGCACTCAGCCACCGCTCTGTAAGAGAGGGAAGCGACCAAAATAACGAACGCCTTGAATTTTTAGGGGATGCTATCCTTGGAGCCATCGTTGCCAATTATTTATTCATGCGTTATCCATACAAAGACGAAGGTTTCTTAACAGAAATGCGGAGCAAAATGGTTAACCGGAATCAATTAAATGATATAGCCATAAAAATCGGCCTCAAAAAAATCACCCTTTTTAACCGCTTTGATAACTCTTTAAAAGTATCCCAGATTTTTGGAAATACGCTTGAGGCACTTACCGGTGCTGTTTACCTTGATAAGGGGTATGATGAAACGATTAAATGGGTTTCCACGCATATTATTCATCCACATTTATTCATGCAGGATCTTGAAAACCTGGATATTAATCTAAAGAACAAATTATATGGATGGGCCAATAAAAATGGGAAAACGCTGGAATTTGATACCCTGGATGAAACAATTGAAAATGGCAGAAGGCTTTTTACGATTGGAGCAAAAATAGATGGAGAAATAATTGCAGAAGCAAAAGCATTTAATAAAAAAGATGCCAGCCAGGTAGCTGCGCAAAAGGCGATTGTAATTTTAAATATTGTTTAAAAATGAATTTATAGTTTATAGTTTATAGTTTTTAGTTTGTAACCCGTAGTCTAATTCATGTAATTTGTGCCTAAAATTCGTGTTGTAATAGGTGTTAAGTATTAGGTTTTAGGTAGTAGGTAGAGACAGGTTGCTACCTGTCTTGTGAATTAAATTCGTGAAATATGTGCTCAAAATTCGTGTTTAAAATTTGTTCACTTTTAAATTAGG
>JBBSSE010000408.1:0-3377 GCA_038242375.1 Chitinophagales bacterium | reverse complement strand
TACATGAAAATTTGCCCACATTTCAGCACTGCTTTTCATGTAATCCAAAGAAGAACCTTGTCCTCTTGGAGCACCGGGACCTACATGAATGCCATCTTCAAAAGCATGCACATTTACCCAATCCACATTGGAGAAATCCGGATAATCCCAATGTTGCCAACCCGTGCTAACGACTGCTGTGATGAGCGCTCCTATCGGCAGCGCTGCTCTTAATTCACTAAATAAAGGTCCCAAAGCTGCAAGGTTCGCAGAGTAATTCGGATCGCCATTTATATCTGTCATAATGATATCGACACCATCTAATTTTTTAGCAGCCACATAATTTTTAATGGTGTTCACAAGATTCTTTCTTTTGGTGACATCTCTTATTGCATCGCCAAAATCCGTTGTGCCATATAACGCCCAGCCATCAATACCGGATAAACGGCCGGCAATACTTAATAAAACCGGTTTCCCGTTTATATGACCACGGGCTACGACTTCATCCATTTTCTGATTGCTTTCTCCGGCGGTTACATCGAGGTTCCCATCGGAAGAAACGATTCCGGTTTGATAGGCTAAGTGGGTAAGATTAGCCCAATTAACTTGTGAAGGCAAGCCTGCTGAACTCAAATAACCGAGAACTACTTTTGTAAATGGAGCGGGAGTGTAGGTAGCGGGTTTTACGAGGACTGTAGAAGATCTTATGGTTGAAAGTCCTCCATAACTTACTTCCAAAACGATTTTGTATTCTCCGCCTTCTGTAGGAGAGAAATGAAAAACTGTGTCGGTTGATTTTACCTCACCATTAACCTTCCATTCTATTTTTACTTTTCCTGCCGGAGAAAATAACAGACCGGTGTAATTGGCTGTATCCCCTTCATTAATGATGTAGGAGGTTCGGAAATCTTCCCCTCCATAAAAAATTCTTGGACTGTCACCTTCGCCAAATTGCGGGTCTTTGATCTCTTTCCTGCAGGCCGAAAAAAGTATCGCCACGCCGAAGCAAAAAAGGAGCGTTCTTTTAAATGATTGCATAGATTTTATTTAAATATTTTTTGTAGAGTTCAATGTCTTTTTTGTTCCATTATATCCTTATTATTTATCCCACCATACGCGTTTATTCCAGGAATCTTCCCCTCCTAAAGCCTGTATTGCAGCCTGTACATTTACAGAATTCTGAACCTTTTCAGATTCAGGGTATTCAAATCTTCTTGGAATAGTCTTGCTGGTTGAATAGCCGGGGTAATAGCCGGGAACCAAAGCAGGAAAACCGGTTCTCCTCCAGTTTGCATAAGCTTCCGGCCCATTCAGGAAAAGTGTTTTCCAGATTTGGGTATTGATGATCTCTAATTCTTTTCCGGCCTGGAGCGGGTTATCATTTTTGAATTTTTCAATAACGATATCTGAAATTACAGGACCGCCCGGATAAAAGGCAAGTTGTTTACAAGCTGCTTCCAACCCCTTTTTATAATGCGTGGTGAAATCACCACCAGGATTTATACCCCAGCGGAACGATGCATCAGCAAGCAGTAATTCTACTTCTGAATATGTAAGATGTAGAAATGGCGCATTGTTCTGAATAAGGAAATTTGCGACCTGAACCTTTTGCGTGTTATTATCAACCCCATAAGAAGCTCCGCCCATTTCCGGCACGGAAATATTAAAGGTGTTTTGCCAGTCATCCCAAATAAATTCCCCATTATTAACGCCACGGATACCGATTTGAGCTTTCACCTGGGTTGAGATGTCTATTCTTTGAAAAGGTTTGAACGGGTTGTCAATATAATATTTTGCGATATAATCCAATCTTGGATCATTCGTTGTTTTCATGGAATTGATCAGTGTATTGCAAAGGCGATAACTGATAATATCCCCCTGCGTCAGCGCCGCAGAAGTTCCGTTTCCACGAATATCCACATAATCATTTTGAACATTCTCATGATCCAGTTTGCATACATCATCATTGCTGGTAAAAACACCTGCATTAAATGCAGCCATTGCTTCCTCTTTTGCTTTTGCCGGATTTATTTTTACCAGTCGCATGGCCAATCTTAGATGGAGTGAATTTCCAAACTTTTTCCATTTAGTCACATCACCTTTATAAAACAAATCCTGAGGATTGGCATCTTTGGAAGCATCTAATTGTGCCACAGATTCAGACAATTCTTTAAAGAAATCTGTATAAATGTCTTCTTGTTTATCATATTTAGGCCGCTTTATTCCTTTAATATAAGCGCTGCTTGCTTCGGAGTAGGGAATGTCGCCATACAGATCTGTAAGACGGGCAAATAAATAAACTTTCATGATACGGCAAATCGCGTTCAGATTGGTTTGGTTTTCCACACCTGTGGTGCGCTCAACAGCATCCACGATATTTAAAATTTTACCCGGATAATCTCTTTCCCAGATAAGCGAAAGGTATTGATCCTGTTTCACGTACATTCCGCCCCATTGATTTGACCAGGAACCTGCAAGTTGTTGAACCATTGGCATGGTCAGCATCACGTTTAACCGTTCATTTTGTTCCAGGTCTCCGGAATATTCCAATTGTGTTTTGGCCAATTGGAGAACCGGATCAAGATCCGCCGATTTAGTAGGATCAATATTCATTCTATCAAACTTATTACAGGAGAATACGAACATCCCTATAAGGAGAAGAAGAAAGGAAACTGTTTTTATTTTAAATGGTTGCATATATAAAAGTTCTTTAGAAATGATTGAGCAATGTTTTATCAGAACCGTATGTTGACATTAAATCCCCAGCTTTTGCGTGATGGAAGGGAGCCATATTCCAGGCCCTGTCCATTTCCATTATTATAGTTTGAATCCGGATCTACATTCGGAACTGACTTCTTGATTATAAAAGGATTTCTGCTGACTAGGGATACACTTGCACCCAACAAGCCGAGTTTTGTAGTGAATGCTTTTGGTAGTAAATAAGAGAGAGAAAGTTCGCGCACTTTTATATAACCAGCGTCGTATAAGAATGGTGTTAATATTCCATGATCGTCGCTGTAAAAACGTGGCCAGTAAACTCCGGGATCTACCGCTTTTGTATTGGTTTCATACACCGGTTTGCCGGCAGGATCCGTTCCTGTTTGAATCACACCTTTTGGTACAAAACCTTTTGCCATTCCTTCTGCATCCCATTCCACGGTGGTTTTTCCGGCGGCTATTCTGTCCTCTTCAGAGCGGATCCATTCTTTTCTTCCTTCAAGAGTGGAAATGTCCGAGCCTTTAGAAACCGAATTCAAGTTGGTCATCGAAAAGAGATCTGCGCCCATTTTGATATCAATAGATCCATTAAAAGTGAAATTTTTATAGGATAGGGAATTGTTGATACCTCCTGTCCAGTCCCAGGTTCCCTTGCCCAATACTTTTCTTTCTTCTGTTGG
>JBBSSE010000407.1:0-3397 GCA_038242375.1 Chitinophagales bacterium | reverse complement strand
TCCGGACGTTTTCTTGCAAGGACGACACAGTGAGAGTGGCAATTTGCACACGGGTTTTACTACGCAGTGGTTGATTTTTCAAAAAACAATCTTACAAAATAAAATAAAGATTCATGCGAGAACCAACTAAAAACTCCAAACTTCAAACTATAAACTATATTCCTCCATCAACCTCACCACCTCCACCGCCTCCTTCACATCATGGACCCTCAAAATATCCGCGCCGTTTTGGATGGCCAAAGTGTTTAAAACTGTAGTCCCATTCAAAGCTTCTTCTGCCGGAATACCGAGAGTTTTATAAATCGTTGCTTTCCTCGAAAGACCGCAGAGAATGGGTTTTCCCAGTATTTTGAAAACATGCAGGTTTTTTAAAAGAAAGAAATTTTGAATAATGTTCTTTCCAAAACCAAACCCCGGATCGATGATCACATCTTTTATTCCTGCTTTGGTGCATTCATCGTTTTTGCGGATAAAATAATCAAGGAGATCTTTTAATACATCATTATAATTCGTATCCAGATGCATCGTTTCCGGAACTCCCTTCATGTGCATGCAGATGTAAGGAACCTTTAAGCCAGCCACTGTTTCGATCATATCTTTATCCATCTCCCCGCCGCTGATATCATTCACGATGGATGCTCCGGCGGCAACACATTCCCTGGCCGCTTCTGCCTGGTAAGTATCAATGCTCATAATCATTTCAGGAAACGATTCTTTGATCATTTGAATTACCGGAACAGCTTTTTCAATTTCTTCTTCAGCAGTTATCCTCTTGCTTCCGGGACGGGAACTTTGCGCGCCAATGTCCAGGATGTCTGCACCGTCTTTGATCATTTGGCGTGCTTTTTCCAGAATCATTTCCAGCGAATTTAACCTGCTTCCCGCATAAAATGAATCATTCGTAATGTTTAGAATGCCCATCACCAGCGGCTTTTCGGCTAAAAGAAACTTTCCATTGCAATTCAAAGTAAACATTGTTTATTTAAGTTTAAATTTGGCGATAATTATGACGCAAGATAATACTGATATTCAATACGATACCGCTGTAAAACAAAGCAGGGATATCTTTTTAAAGAAAACAACTGATTACGGAACGTCCTGGCGCGTGTACAGAACCATTTCCATAGCGGACCAAATTTACATAAAAGCTAAACGCATACGCAACATTCAGGAATTAGGTACACAAAAGATAGAGGATGATATTATCGGGGAATTCAAAGGCATTTTAAATTATGCTGTAATCGGGTTGATCCAATTGGATATACATAATGATGAGGTAGAAGATTTGCCGGTAGATGAGGTGACCCGTTTATATGATGCAAAAATCAAACTGGCAAAAGAGCTGATGCAGGCAAAAAATCATGATTACGGAGAAGCCTGGCGCGATATGAGCCAGGAAAGTTTTGTAGATCTGATCCTGGCCAAAATATTACGCATTAAACAAATTATACAAAACAAAGGCAAAACAGAAGTGAGTGAAGGCATTGATGCCAACTTCTATGACATTTTAAATTATGCCGTATTTGCCTTAATATTATCGAACTGATTATTAGAAATTAAAAACCATAACCAAAACAAATTTACATGAAGGTATTCGTTAACGCAGCCAGGATTATTGTCGGGGTGCTTTTTATTTTTTCAGGACTGGTAAAGGCAAATGACCCGCTTGGTTTGTCTTACAAAATGCAGGAGTTTTTTGATGTTTGGTCGCGGACTCCCGTCCTTACCGGCTTTATGCATTTTCTATATGATTATGCTTTTATATTTTCCGTTATTACCATCACGCTCGAAATCATTGTGGGAATTGGTATTTTACTGGGCTACAGAAAAAAGTTTTTTATCTGGCTTTTGCTGATCTTAATTATATTTTTTACTTTTCTCACCGGCTATGCTGCTTTATCCGGTAAGATCGCTACTTGTGGCTGTTTTGGAGATTGTATTCCACTCACTTCCATGCAGTCATTTATAAAAGATCTGGTTTTAGTGGTTCTTATTTTAATTTTATTTTTCGGCCAGAAGTATATTACTCCACCATTATCTACGGCCTTCAATTTTATCATCTTATTATTTTCCACCCTGATCGTAATATTTTTCCAGTGGTGGGTATTGCGTTATACTCCATTGGTGGATTGTCTTCCTTTCAAAAATGGAAATAATATTCTTGAGCTGCGCAAAATGCCTGCAGATGCCATCCCGGATGTGAAGGACTATGTGTTTATTTATTCAAAAGATGGAGAAAACAAAGATTTTTCCATTAAGGATTTACCGGATTCCAGTTGGGAATTTGTGAGCAGGGAAGATGTGATCATCCAAAAAGGAAAGAACAACGAGCCGCCGATCAAAGATTTCTCTCTTATGTCCTTATCCGATTTCGATTCTACGGAAGCTATTTTAAATGTGGATGCTGACTACTATTTATTTTATATTAAGAATGCAGCTAAGCACCAGGACAGGTGGTTGGGAAATTTCACCTCCTTATATGAAAAGGCAAAAACAACGAATACTCCTATATACATTATTTCGCCGCAGGCAAAAGCTACTAATGAATTCTTTAATGTAAAGAACGATTTTGGATTGACTGTATTTAGTATGGATGCCACGGCCTTTAAAACGGCCGCACGCACTGAACCTCAATTGTATCTCATGCATGGGCCTGTGGTGAAAGACAAATGGGGTTGGGCACAAATGAAAAAAGCCATAAAATAATTTTGGCAAAAGAATTTATCCGTTATGCAAAACGATCTGCAATATGTTTAAAATCCTTATAAAAAAACTTGCCTATGGCTTGCTTGTTTTAGCGGGAATCGTGGTTGTGGTATTTTTTGTCTTCCAGGCATTTGGTGATCCGGCGCGTATGATTATGGGACAAACGGGCGATAAGCAAACGATGGATAATATCCGCAAAGAACTTTACCTCGATAAGCCTAAGTGGAAGCAATTTCTATTATATGCGAATGATATTTCTCCTATTGCCATTCATACAAAAGAAGAAATTAAAAACAAAGATCTGCATGGTTTTTTTATTGGAGGAAACACTAAAGTGGGTATAAAAGTTCCTTATCTGCGGAGAAGTTATCAGACTAAAAAGGAGGTCACCGAAGTATTGATGGAAGCCTTGCCGGGTACAATTTTACTGGCCACAGCGGCTATGATATTTGCTATAATAGTAGGCATTGGTCTGGGTATACTGGCGGCAGTTAAACAAAATACCTGGATGGATACGTCTTCCATTTTTGCCAGTGTGATCGGCATTTCTGCGCCCTCTTTTTTCATGGCTATTGTGGTGGCTTATGTATTTGGTTTATTATTACATGATTACACCGGATTGCCGCTGACGGGGAGTTGGTTCAACATAGACCAGGTGACGGGGAAACGCTATCTCACCCTGCAAAACCTT
>JBBSSE010000406.1:0-3406 GCA_038242375.1 Chitinophagales bacterium | reverse complement strand
GGGATTGAACGAATCGCCCAAACATTACGGTCTATTTAGAATTCGTGTAATCCGTGCCTGAAATTCGTGTTTAAAAATTCTTGCAATCCGTGCCTAAAATTCGTGTTTAAACTAAATCCCTTGCCAGCCAATCCGGATTTTGTATTAAAGCCATTAAATGGCATAAAAATTCAGCATCATGTTCAATTTATCACAAAGTGAATCAAAAAAGATGAGTCCACTTAAAATACCTTTAAATACTATCTAAAAACGTAACAAACGTTTTGAATATTAAAAATGGTATCAGGGCGAAATCCTGATACCATTTTACATCATCGTTTGAATTATTTATTTTATTTTTCCCTGTCGCCTTTGGCGATAGCAAGAGCTTTTCTTCCATTCAGATAAATTTGAAATCCGATATTCAAACCGAGTTGACTACGATAAGCTTCACTTCCAAAACCAACAATACCATTGTATTTCACCAATGTTTCCAGACCAATATTATTAGTAATAAAATAAGTGTAGCCTGGTCCCACGCCTAATCCAAGGCCTGTAGTGTTTGAGCCGCCACTTAAACTAACCCCTTGGATACCGACATTTCCTTCAAAAAATAATCGGCCATGTTTTAAGACGTCCATTTTAGGATCATTCACATAATAACGTGCTAATGGGCCAACACCCCAACCAATCGTGGTTCCGGCTCCTTTAGCAGTGGATATATCAAAGTTCACCATTGCACCAACTGCAAGATTGTCTTTAATAAAAAACGCAACCTTTGGGTTTAGTTGAGCTTGAAAAGCGCCTCCACCTCCAAGAATGAAATTAAGGTTCGCTAAATCAGCCCCCACCATTACATTTCCTTTTTGAATTTGAGCATAGGTTTTTGTTGAGAAGATTGCCAATAGTATAATCAGCATAGGGAGAATCTTTTTCATAATAAGTGTTTTTCAAAAATTATGAAAATGATATGCCAAAAAAAAAGATTAAAGACAAAAACTATTTCCCTTATTTCCTCCTGAAAATAGAAATGGAACTTTTTAGTGGAAAAGATTTATATATAACTTACAATTTAATATTTATCTCATAATTATTCAACATGAAAGATCAATATTCGAATGAGAGGAGGCGTTAAAAGTTGTAACTTAACATGATTACACTTTTTTTATTTTAAGAAAATCTCTGTTTCATTCATTATAAGAAATGTGATTCATTATTTCTACAAAAACGACATCTTAATTCGAATTGGTTTGCATAGAAATTTCTTCAAAAAAAAATAAAAAAAGACTATTAAAATTTTATCACCTTTAATGCATTAGATAATTCTGTAACCAGACTAAAGAAGAGAAACATTTTCATAATAAAGTCATGAAATAATTTGTGATTAACAATTGTTGATTATCATCAATCTTTTTTTCTATTGGATGCTGACAGGCTTTAGGCAATTTTTTATAAGCAGATGGCCCTGCCGTAACATCATCAGCATCATAACCCATATTTGCTATGACTGTTTTTATAATTTCAATATTTGTGCGATCTCTTACCCATGTGACTGCAACCGTATGTTTTTTGTAATCCACTTTAACGCCCGTAATATCCTTTTGCCGGGACAATTCATTTTCCAGTCGTGTTTTACAAACTTCATCCCGCACACCAGGAGTACTGATCACAGCCTTCTCAGAAGCCTTCTTCTGTGCTTGAGAAGAAAAAGTAAATAACATTGCCAAAAAGAAAATAAAAGTCTTCACAAGAAAAAGTGTATTTTTTTATTATCGAAAGAAAATTTTCGCATGGAAATTTTCTCCTTGTATCTGCATTTAAACAAATCGTACAAAACGAAAAACTATTTACAAGTTTGGATTCCAGTTAGCAGGATCCAATCTCCAGTTTAGCAGAGTTTCGTGATCCTTTTCTGAAACGACTCCTTGCTTAATTGCTAAATCGATGAGTGATTCGTAATCCGTCAAAGATATTAATGGAAGTTCGTACGATTCGAATGCGTTCTTTGCAGTTTCAAAACCATAATTAAAAATGGAAACCATCCCATCCACTTTCAATCCTGCATTTTTTAAAACATCTACTACCTGCAAACTGCTTTTTCCGGTAGAAATCAGATCCTCAATAACTACGACCCTTTTGCCCGGTTCATAAAAACCTTCAATTTGATTACCCAGTCCATGTTCTTTGGGTTTTGGGCGTACATAGATGTACGGTAGTTTTAATTGATCGGCTGCCATTGCGCCCCAGGGGATTCCTGCAGTTGCCACACCTGCAAGCATATCCGCATCTTCAAAAGTTTGAAAGATCACATTACACATTTCGGATTTGATATAATCTCTGACGAAAGGAAAAGAAAGTATTTTTCTATTATCACAATAGATCGGGCTCTTCCAGCCACTTGCCCAGGTAAAAGGCTCATGAACATTTAATTTTATTGCCTTAATTTGCAGAAGCTTCTCGGCGATGGCTATTTTATCAGTCATGCCGCAAAGATAAAATAAAACCTATGAGCTACATGACTATTTATTTCGGTGAAAAACCAGTTTTCTTAACAGACGAACTTGCGTTGGATAAAAGAAAAGTTTTAAAGGAAGAAAAGGATACCATATATATGGAAGGCATTTCTAATTACAATGTGCAATCAATCAGTACAGAAATTGAAAAGCCTGATTTTGAAAGAGGCATAATTTTCCATGAAAATTTACAGGAATTAAAAGATCATTTCTTTGATCAATTTGAAATTATACAAGCAGGCGGAGGATTGGTACGAAATGAAAAAGGAGAAATCCTCCTTATTTTCAGAAGGGGGAAATGGGATCTTCCGAAAGGCAAACTGGACAGTGGTGAAGCGATTGAGGAATGCGCTGTAAGAGAAGTAAAAGAAGAAACCGGTTTAAGAGAAGTAGAATTAGGTAAACCTGCAGGAATCACCTATCACACCTACGTAGAAAAAGGAACCCGGATTTTAAAAGAATCGCATTGGTTCGAAATGAAAGCCAATTCTTCTGAAATCCTGATTCCACAAACTGAAGAGGATATTTTAGAGATAAAATGGGTTTCCGGTGAAGAATTACAGGAATGTTTGAAGAATACTTATTCGATGATTGAGGACATTCTGGAGTTAGGAGGTAGGAGTTCTTAGTTCTTAGTTCGGAGTTCAGAGTTCAGAGTTCGGAGTTCTTAGTTCAGAGTTCGGAGTTCTTAGTTCAGAGTTCGGAGTTGGAAGAATTCGTGAAATTCGTGCCTAAAATTCGTGTTTTTAAATTCCAAAATCCAATGCGAAGCATTCAACCTACAACCTGATACCTGATACCTACAACCCACAACCCAATACCAAACAACCTACCTCGGATACACTCCTCCCCTGCTATCATTTGAAGATCTTACCTGGTAAACGCTGTCCACCACATATTTTTCCATTCCTCGC
>JBBSSE010000405.1:0-3409 GCA_038242375.1 Chitinophagales bacterium | reverse complement strand
TATTTGTTTTTAAGTACAGCTTTAGGTAAAGTAGAAATTGATGGTGAAAAAATAATAGCACTATCTCCGCAATCGCCCCTTGGTCAAAAACTCATGGGATTAAAAAATGGAGAAACAGCAGAAATAAACGGAACTCAATACATAATCGAATCGATTTGTTAAGCTGAAAGCTCATAGCTGATAGCTCACAGCTAATTCATCATTAACACATTCACACTTCTCTGTAGAATATTAAAAGCGATCTCTGCCATTAGATTTTCTTTATCCAGGGTTGGATTTACTTCGGTAATTTCAAAACAACAGATCTTCCGGTTCTGCATAAATTTACTCACCAGGTCCTCTGCTTCTCTTTCGCGCAAGCCATTGCTCACAGGTGTACCCGTGCCACGGGATATGGATGAATCCAGGCAGTCCACATCAAAACTGACATAAATGTCCGTACACTCATTCAAATAACGCAAGGCCGAGCGGACAACACTTTCAGCACCTTTACGGCGAAGTTCGCTGGTGGTAATGACTTTCATGCCGTGCTTATCGATCAAAAATTTCTCTTCCTTTTCAAAGTCTCTTAAGCCAATAAAAACAATATCCGCAGCGTCAACCTTTGGATTGATTTTACCCATGTTTTTTAACTGGTTCCACTGTTTTTTTGTAACCTCATCCAGATCGTGCACTTTACTTTCTATATTATCATCCCCAATAGAAACGGACAAGGGCATGCCATGTATATTTCCCGAAGGAGTAGTGTATGGTGTATGAAGATCTGCGTGCGCATCAATCCAAATAACGCCTAAGCGGCTATTGGGTTTGGCTGCTTTGATGCCGGTGATTGTACCGCCTGCATTGCTATGATCTCCACTAAGAACAATCGGAAAAAAATTATTTTTTATGGTGTCTTCCACTGCTTTTGATATTCTTTCATACATCGTCAATACACCGGAAAGCCTTTTAGCGTAAGGGGAGTGAATGGGTTCAAAAAGAAGTTGGTTTTCTGTTTTGACTTTTTCCGAAGGAAAGTGAACAAAAAAATTGCTCATAAAGTCAAGAGCGGCTATTTTAACGGCCTCAACACCCAGGCTTGCACCTCTTGTGCCGGCTCCAATTTCACTTGGTACTTCAATTAATTTAATATTTTTCATAAAGATCTTTCAGGTCCATTTTGCCGGCAAGGTAATTCTTCCAATCATGAATAAAAAAAAACAAACCTGTTTTTTTAATGAATAATCAATGATAATGATGAGTCCTGGTTACCGGCATAAAAAAAGTTCCTTCAAAAAGAAATGCTTCCGGCGATAAATTTAATATCAAACGAAAGCATTGCTTTTATAAAATAACCGGAAATATTGTTTCGATAAAAAGTAATTAATGCACACTTTTTAATTGACCTTATCCCGGGATAGCCAGGATTGGAACGGTGCTGTGGTAAGCAAGTTTTTTAGTATGGCTTGTCTTGAACAATTGACTCAAAAAGCTATGCTTGCGCGGTACAGATATGATCACATCAATTTTTTTTGTTTCTACATAACTATTAATTCCATCCAGGAAATCATAGGATCTTAAGAAAGAAAAATTAGGATCATACTTTCCTAATTTATCTTCCATAGCTCCTCTTTCAAGTTTAAATTCTTCCGTTAACTCAACAAAATGTTCGCTGTCCACATTTAAAATATCCAATTCTGGTTTAAATGTATCCATCACACTTTGTAAAAGAGCAAAGGGAGTTGTGCGTGCAACATCTTTAAAGTCAGAAATAAATACGCCGTGTTTGAAGCCATTAAAATTTGCCTCTGCAGGTATGATCATTACCGGACAGGAAATATGCCGGATCACGTTGAGCGTGTTGGTACCCATAAATACTTGCGTGATTCTTGAACTTCCGGTGATACCCATAACCACCATATCAGTATAATGACCCATTACATAATCTTTGATATTTTCCAGGAAAGATCCCTCTTCTGCTACAACAGAAATATTGGTGCTATTCCCGGTATTTATTTTGGTTACCACCTCCCTAAGAGCTTCTTCAGATACTTTTTGTCTTGACCCTTCTTCTTTGGAAGAAAGTGTGGCAAAGCTTATTTTACTGTAGACATGATAAAGAGTTACATGGGCTTCAGGAATATCTTTTGTAAGTGCGATTGCATACTTGGCAGCATTTATTGATGTATCGGAAAAATCAATCGGTACCAGGAAATTTTTCATTTGATTTAATTTAAATGTTTTGCAGGTTTTATTTTTACCTGTTGTTAATTAATAAACTGATTATTAAGGGATTTATTATACGTATCTTTTTACAAATGTAAAGCATCAAGATTACGAAAAAATCATTCACAAAAAAAATCGAATAGGATAACCGGTTCTGTGCAGAAGGTGTGTATAACTATAAATGCGGTACTGGCGGCGCCTTTAGTTCATTCTGATCAGGTGCGTTATATTTGCGTGCCTGTAATGTAGTCTCTTCCGGAGCATATAAAAAGTTACAGGAGATAAAAATAGGAAACCGTGAGATTAAAGAGTTTAGAAATTAAAGGATTTAAGAGTTTTGCTGATAAAACGGTCATTAATTTTGACGAAGGAATCACTGGAGTCATCGGCCCGAATGGTTGTGGTAAAAGTAATATTATTGATAGCATCCGTTGGGTGATCGGAGAACAGAAAATTAGCCAGCTCAGGAGTGAAAACCTCGAAAGCCTGGTGTTTAATGGTTCTAAAAACAGGAATCCAAGTGGTCTTGCTGAAGTGAGCCTCACATTTGAGAATACCAAAAACTTATTACCTACAGAATTCAATATTGTAACTGTAACCCGGAAATATTACAAGAACGGAGAGAGTGAATATCGCCTGAATGATGTAAGCTGCCGTTTGAAAGATATTCATAATCTTTTTATGGATACAGGTATTAGCACAGATAGTTACGCCATCATAGAATTGGGAATGGTTGACGACATTATTAAGGATAAAGATAATAGCCGTAGGAGAATGCTTGAACAGGCTGCTGGAATCACCATTTATAAAACACGTAAACGGGAAGCAAAACAAAAATTAGATGCCACTGAGCAGGATCTCGCGCGTATTGAGGATTTATTATTTGAAATAAATAATCAATTAAAAATCCTGGAGAGCCAGGCAAAAAAGGCGGAAAAATATTATGAGATAAAGAAAGAATACCGGGAAGTTAGTATTGAACTTGCCAAAGCGTCTCTTGAAGGATTTAATGATACCTATCGCGCGTTAAACGAACAGCAAAAAACAGAAACAGATAAGAAAATTGAACTTGAAGCAATTATTGCTACGCAAGAAGCGATTCTGGAGAAAGAGAAAGTTGGATTTATTGAAAAAGAAAAATCACTCCAGGCTTTGCAGCAGGCATTTAATGAATTAAATGATGCTGTTCGTAAAAAAGAAAATG
>JBBSSE010000404.1:0-3409 GCA_038242375.1 Chitinophagales bacterium | reverse complement strand
GATCAAAAGAATTCTAAACTTTTTATTAATGCACGAACAGATGTGTTTCTAAAAAATAGAAATTTGACTGATGAGGAAAAGATAGAAGAAACTATCCGGAGGGGAATTGCCTATAAAGATGCCGGTGCTGATGGTTTTTATCCGATGATTTTGAAAGACAGATCGAAAATAGAAAGAGTGATCAGTGAAGTAAATCTTCCAACAAATATACTTTTGCTTCCCGGCATTCCTGACTTTGAGGAACTGCAAAAAATGAAATTGACCAGGTTAAGTCTTGGTCCGGGGTTTTTAAAAATTGCCATCAAGGCGATGAAGGATATTGGTGAAAAGCTGTTGAATTATGAGGGAATGGAGGAAGTCCAAAATAATCCTGTAACCGGGGATTATTTGAATAGTCTATTAAAGAGTTGAGATCATTTTTAATCAGGGAAATGCGAATTCACGGATTAATTTTTTTAAAAAAATATATCATGCAAAAAAGAATCGTTATACAAAAAACAGAACCCAAAGGTTTTTCTGCAATGCTCGGAATGGAAACTTATATCAGAAGCACTTCTCTTCCTCCACTTCTTTTGGAGTTAATAAAAGTAAGATCTTCCGATTTAAACGGATGTGCTTATTGCATAGACATGCATACACAGGAAGCCTTGAAAGAAGGTGAAACGACAAGGCGATTATTTGCTGTTTCTGCCTGGAAGGAATCTCCTTTATTTACCGAAGCGGAGAGAGCTGCTTTACAACTGACTGATGAGATAACGCTTATTTCAAATGGGGGAGTAAGCGATCAAACCTACGATGCGGTGCTAAAACATTATGGAGAAAATGGAACTGCTCAGATCATTATGCAGATCATCATTATTAACTCCTGGAACAGAATTGCGATTTCAACAAATCAGATTTTTCAAGGTGAGTGAATCTAATAAAGTAATATTTTATTATAGATAGATAATAATAATCGCGTTTATATAATTGGGAAAAAATTCTTTTTAAAGGGCTATAAGTCAAAAAAAGACAAAAGTCTCTTTTAATTCACCACTTAATAAGCTATTTTTGCAGCCAAAATAAAGTTCCATCCTTCACGACGATTTCAAGACACGTTTATATATGAAAAAATTTATTTTAAGCATACTCCTTCCTTCCATAATTATTTTTTTATTTCCAATTATGGCTTTTGCACAACCTGAACGTGCCCTGGCTAATCCTGATGGAAGTGGTGTGGGCGAATTATTATTGATAATATCTCTCATAGGTATAACCTTTGTTGCCGCTATTTTTCTTTCATTAAGAACGGCTGCCATCAGAGAATCCATTAAAAAATGGAATGGACAGAAAAGAGAGTATGATCCAAAAAAAATTGTACATAACTGGGATGGAGAACAAGTAGATAAGTATTTAAACTATATAAAAATGAAAGGTACAAAGGATAAGAATAATGGAAATATAGATACTTCTTTAAAAGTTCTTTTTTTTACTATAATGACTTCTTTAATGAGTAGTGATCTTTTTGCTCAGGGCAAGGATGCTCAACGGTCGATTTTTTCCGAAGGTGGAATTATTATTACATTATTGCTCATATTCATACCTCTTTTAGCTATTATCATCATAATGATCGTGAAGGTGGGCCGAATGTCCAGGAAATTTAAAGCCAGGAGAAACTTTGAAGAGGCCGAGAAAATGAGTGCTTATCTGAAAAGCCTTCCTGATGAAGAGATTACTGAAGCTCTTAGACAAAGAAAGGAAGCGTTGGATTACCAGATTTCGAACGGGGCATTATCGGGTGATTTACCACCAGATGATAGCAGGGGAATTCTTAAAAATATTAATGAGCATGCCAATCTGCGTTTTATCGAAGAAAAGAGAACAGGTCTTGACCGGCCTAATGTAGAACCGGAGGTTTCGAAACTGGTGATCTGGTTTCTTGTATCTGCAACCGTTTGGCTTATTTTTGGAACAACGGTGGGTGAGTATGTCGGAATAAAATTCGTGGCTCCGGATGCTGATCACTTGAGTTGGTTGAGTTTTGGCCGCTTACGCCCGGTACACACAAATGCGGTTTTTTGGGGCTGGTCTTCTTTAGCTATGATGGGCCTTGGATATTATGTAGTGCCGCGTGTAGGAAATAATAAATTGTTCAGTCTCAAAATGGGCTGGTGGTCCTTATGGCTGATCAATGCCTGTGTTCTCTTCGGAAGTCTGGCACTCATGATGGGCGTGAATAATAGTGGCGGGGAGTTTCGTGAATACATTTGGCCTATTCAATTATTGTTTGCAATTGGTGTAGTACTTACACTTATAAATTATATAAATACAATCGCCAAAAGGAACACGACAGAAATTTATGTTTCTAACTGGTATATCGTGGCTGCCTGTATGTTTGGAATTGTGATAACGCTTGTTGCTTATCTTCCTTTCTGGCAACAAGGGTTGGGAGAAACCATTTCCCAGGGTTACTACATGCACCAGGGAGTTGGTATGTGGTTTATGATGTTTGTATTAGGACTTGTTTATTATTTTTTACCGCAGCAACTTAATAAACCAATTTATTCCTACAGTCTTGGTATCCTGGCGTTCTGGTCGCAAATTCTTTTTTACACAGTGATCGGAACACACCATTTTATATTTAGTTCAATTCCGTGGTCATTGCAAACAGTGGCTATTGTGGGGAGTGTGGGAATGATTATTCCGGTAGTAGCCGGAACAACAAATTTCATCATGACATTCAAAGGGTCCTGGAATAAACTTGCCGGAAGTTATACTCTTCCCTTTATTTTAGTTGGGATCATCTTTTACTTTACCGGCTCTATGCAAGGAACGGCAGAAGCCTTCAGGACTACGAATTTATATTGGCACTTTACAGACTTTACGGTAGCCCATTCTCACTTAACTATGTATGGAATTATTGCATTTTTTCTTTGGGGATTTATTTATGCAATCATCCCAAGAATGACCCGACAGGAACCTCCACAGGTTACGGTAGGTATTCATTTCTGGCTGGCATTAATCGGATTAATGTTTTATTCAGTTCCTTTAATGATCGGTGGAACTTTAAAAGGAATTATGTGGATGGACGGATTACCTTTTATAGACAGCGTAATTCAAATGGCGCCTTATTGGTTGTGGCGCGCCATTGGAGGAACGTTGATGTGGGCATCACATTTGGTCTTTGCTTACAACATGTATAAAATGATCAGGCCTAAAACGACCATCAATATTAGTGATGAAACAATGAGCATGCTTCAAATGGATTCAGATGCAGAGTTGGTGCACATTAAATAATATTATTCGCATAAAGATTTATCAAGGTATAAAATTAAAAAATGGAATATTTTAATAATCATAAGAAACTATTTTTAACTGCTGTAGGTTTATTTATAGGCCTTACTATCCTGGTAGCAATTTTACCTGCCTT
>JBBSSE010000403.1:0-3421 GCA_038242375.1 Chitinophagales bacterium | reverse complement strand
TGGTTTCAGGGGTTACAACGCATAAGACTGTGCAGAGTTTTTCCAGGCTTAACTTTTATTATATACTTTGCCGTGTTCCAGAGGTATCTTCAAAAAACTAAAATCTTGTAGGGCAACGCATCCGCTTTGCAACATTCCTGCTATAGCTATTTTCAAAAACCGGCCCTAATCTGACACCAAATTTCACAAAAGACGTAAAATACGAATCATTTTGATTCGGATTACCTCTTTGTATTCCCGGTGCATTCCGGGCAAGGTTTGGATTTACAATACCATACACTTTATCAGAGATTCTTCTTGCCGTAACTGCATCCGCCGGAGAAAGGTATTTATCAAATAAATTCGGATCGATATAATTCGTACTAACGTCATCGATATAATCTGTAAAAGATTTTCTCAGCAATAGCTCCAGACTAATATTGACTCTTTCCGAAAGTATGTATTTAACGCCTAAGCCCATGGGAATATTTATTTGAGTGAGCGAATACTCTTTCCTGTCAGGATATTCTTCAAACCCCTGCCCTTCTGTGTGTAACGGCTTCAACTCATGCCAGGTAACTTTTCCATTGTTATCTGTTAATGATCCTTTCGGATTAAATTTAAATGCTCCCACTCCTAACACGCCATATGGCCTGAACCTTGGCTTATAATCTTCGTTCCCGCTATGTAAAAGCATCAAGGGATATACTTCTGCAGCTACATAAAGTTCGGTAATGTTACTTTTGAAATCAAGATTCCTTTGCTTTCTAAAAAGTTCATGTGAACCATTATCTTTAATAAGGCGATCATCTCCTTCCAACACACCAATTTGAAAAGCTGCTCTCACACCAAGCCATTCACTCGGATAGACGGTTGCGTAGGCTCCTTTCATTATTTTGGTCATTGAAAGATTTACATCTTTGATAAATCTTGTTCCTTTTCCACGATTTCCACCCAGATCGCCTAAAAAAAATGACGGACCGATATTAATACCTACTTCTACCCTCGTTTTCTCATTACCAAAAACTAAAGCCTGTGAAAAAAGGGATTCTGCTTGTAATAAAAAGACGGAGAATATGAAGCACGTCAACGAAGCGAAGTGTAAACGTTTATTCATAGGTAATTCGGTTTTAATAGTAGGTATAGACAATTATAATATTGGCCGTCACCTGTTTTGGGCAACGAATAAATAACGGGTTACTATAATTATTATTGTATTAAAAGCAAAATCTAGCTTGACAACTCCATCTTGATATGAGGAATATCATCCTCCAGATATATGTCACCCACCTGAATAAAGTAGAAGGATTCGTAAAAGTTTTTTAAATAATATTGTGCGCTGATGGTTATATCAATCCGTCCAAACAGTGCATAGATTTCTCTGATTGACCTTATCATTAATTCTTTGCCCAGATCTTGTCTTCGCGCAGAAGGTGCCGTCAACACCCTGCCGATTGAAGCCTTTTCCGGGAAGGCGATTCCGGGCGGGAGCAGGCGGGAATAGGCTACCAATTGATTGTTTTGCCAGGCGCATAAATGATAGGCAACAAAATCCTTTTCATCACAATCCGGATAGGGACAATTCTGCTCAACTATAAATACTTCATTTCGGAGCTGTAGAATCTTATACAATTCCATATTTGTCAGATCAGAAAAAGTAGTCGTTGTCCAGATTGTTTCCACTGTAAGGATTTTAGGTTCTTTAAATAAAGAAAAGGCAAACAATTTTTACCGGATGTAAAAATAGGTATAACGATGAATATATCAGGATTGTACTTTTTTAGAAACGGGTATTCTATAAACTGTTTTTATCCGAATTCTGCGAAGTCCCTTTATTTATAATTAAGCTCCCATTTAGTTGTAAACACACAGTTCAGGCGCGGATTTCACAAATTTTAAAAACTCGCCGCCATTTCACAAGCAAATCGTGCAGGCCGCTGAAAGGCAAGCATCCCGCCCGGCATTACTACTTCAAAGTTGTTCTGCTCAAAACGCACGTCCCGGTTTGTTGGAATTCTTCAAATAAAATTTATTCTCTTGTTTAATTCTCTGTGACATTTTTTAAAAAATCCTGGTCATTTAATTCCTTGTTTGGTCCTTTCTTTATCGATAACTTTATTCCAAATAAAAATTCATGAAAGCTGTCCGTTTTGTTGGTATAAAAAAGCCCCTGCAAATGCAGGATATTCCTATTCCGGAAATAGGCGATAGAGATATTTTAGTAAAGGTAAAAGCCGCGGGTATTTGTCATTCAGATGCACATTATCGTGCAGGGATTTCATCCGTTTCCTTCACACCGCTTACCTTAGGCCATGAAGTTTCCGGAGTGGTGGAGAAAGCAGGTGCGGAAGTAAAGAATGTGAAACCGGGTGACAGAGTTTGCCTGCATTACTTAATTACTTGTGGCGATTGCTATCACTGTTCCACGGGTAATGAACAATTTTGCCCTGACGGAAAAATGATCGGCCATCATACAAATGGAGGCTATGCCGAATATATTGCCATTCCTGCAAGAAACGCTATTCATTTACCAGAGGAAATTTCCTTTGAACAGGGTGCTACCCTGATGTGTGCTTCTGCTACAGCCTTTCACGCGTTACTAAAAAGCCGGATAAAACCCGGGGATAAAGTGGCCGTATTTGGTGTGGGTGGCTTGGGCCAATCTGCTATTCAACTTGCCCGCGCATTTGGTGCTTTGGAAGTATTTGCTGTAGATATTAATGAAAATAAACTCTCCATGGCAGCAGCTCATGGTGCTGTTGCAGTAAATGCAAAAAAGATAGATCCTGTAAAATATATTAAGGAACATACAAACGGAAATGGTGTGGATGTTTCGATAGAAATGATTGGTTTACCGGCTACGCAAAAACAAGCCATTCAGTCTTTAGGCGTTTTAGGTCGTGCCGTTCTTGTAGGATTATCGGACAAAATGCTTGAGATCAATCCATATAAAGAATTATTGGGAAATGAGAATGAGGTGATCGGATCCAATGACCACCGTCTGCAGGAACTTCCGGTCCTGGTAGAATTTGCACGAAAAAAAATACTGGATGTTTCCAATATTGTAAGCCGTACTATTCCGCTTGATGCGGATGAAATCAATGCCGCCCTGGATAATTTAGAAAGTTTTGGCAGCGATGTGCGCACGGTCATTGTTCCTTAAATAAACCAAATATTATCTGCGACGTGCTGAACGGTTATTGCCAAATTGCCTCGGATAATAAGAAAAAGTAAGGATGTAATAATTCTGCAAAACATTCGCCGTTCCTGTCGTAAGTGAATTGTTATTCCCGGTATTGATCACGCTGATGTTTTGTTGCAAAATATCGAGGGCCGAAAATTTTAATTCCCCGTTATTTCCTTTCAGGAAACGATAATTTATATTAGCATTCCAGATAGTGAAATCAATATCTTTTGAATTTGTCGATGAAGTGCTGTTGTA
>JBBSSE010000402.1:0-3423 GCA_038242375.1 Chitinophagales bacterium | reverse complement strand
TTCCCCATTCGTTCCGCTGGGCATCTGAATTCTTAAGATCGCTGCTAATGTCGGCGCAATATCGTTCATGCCCACGGTGCGATTCGTCTTTCCGGGTTTTATTCCTTTACCCATCCATACAAGTGGAATATGCGCATCATACGGATTCCAATCACTGTGCGATGCGCCCATTCTGTTACCGCCTTTCCAGCCTGAGGATTTAATAAAAACAATATCACCGCTTCTTTTTGGATGATAGCCATTTATGTACATGGATTTCAGTGGTGCCGGCAGAGTTGCAGACCCAAGTTTTTCGTTTACAAAAGCGTATTGAACCCCCGGATTCTTTTTCAATTCTTTGATGATAAAATTGCTGACTACATCGTGGTCCAGGTTATTTTTATCCAGCAGATCATAGTCCAGGTACAATTGACTGTTCGTAGATGTGATGATGATTTTATCCTGCCCAAATTTTTCTTTTAGCGCTGAATTGACAGTTCCGATCAGCTTATTATCCAAAACTCCGGTTGGCAAATGATGTTCTTCGAGGAAACCAGGTGATTGATTCACTCCATGATCCGCCGTGATAAAATAGAGGTATCCATCTTTTCCGAATTGGCTATCGAGGTAATTAAAAAATGCTTCCAGATCTTTATCCATCCGCAAATAATTATCTTCTACTTCGATGGAATTTGGTCCAAACTGGTGACCAATACCGTCGGGGCTTGAAAGACTCACAGCAAGCATATCCGTAAATGCACCTTTCCCTAAACCATATCCTTCAATAGCACTTTTTGCAAATTCCAGTGTGTATGTATTTCCAAAAGGAGTTCCGGTGAGGTATGCTTTTATATGAGGGAAAACGGGTTTATCTTCTCCCTTAAATGGATTTTCATAGTTCTTATCATCCTGAGTACTCAGGGTATATGTATTGATTGGATAAAGAGTATTCCAACCATTCGGCATCAACTTTTTCGTCCAGTCGGTTGCATTGAATTTATCCGCCCAATCCGGTAAAGATTTCATGTAATAAGTGCTTGTCACAAACTTTCCATCTTCAAACCAGAATGCCCCATTGGCGGTATGCCCACCCGGCAAAATCGCTCCCCTGTCTTTAATGGAAACACTGACCACTTTACTTTGAAAATTTGTGGCAATACGCAATTCATCGCCAATGGTCGTCACCAATAGATTATTCGGTGATTTATTTCCTTTGGATTTACCTCCTACCGTTTGAGTCGTTGAATCTTCTACGTTAGAAATAGTCCGGCCCCACTCCCTATCGTACCAACTGTTTCCGGCAATACCATTAATAGCGGGAGTTGATCCGGTATAGACTGAAGCATGCCCACAGGCTGTCACAGTCGGCGCGTGTTTTATCATCGCATTCTCACAGGTAAATCCTTCTCTAAGAAGTCTTTTAATTCCCCCTTCACCATACCTGTTTTCAAATTTATACAGGTAATCCCAACGCATCTGGTCCACCATCATCCCCACAACTATTTTTGGCCTGTTGGTAGTTGTATTTTGAGTACGTGGCTGGCTTTGAACACCATATCCCGCAAGAAAAAAGATTACACAAAAAATAAATGTTCTATTCATCATTATATGTTCATTTACGTGGCTGATCATTTTTCGCCACTTTGTTTAAATTTCTATTTATACTTTATTATTAATCTACAGGTTATCATATAAAACCACCTAAGATTTTCGGGGATGTTTTTCCAAAACATCTACTAATAACACTTCCATTTTTTTGATAATTGCAGTGCCTTTGGTCAGGTACGTTTCAAAAGAAATTAGCCTTAAAACGTTCCTAAAATAAGAAGTTTACTCCAAACCTTCCGGACCATTTTGATGAAGGGTAAATTATGGATGCCTATCCGGCTAAATTCCGGTATATTTCTCCGGGCATAATTTGATCCGACCAAAACTCTAAATTACCCGTTTTAATAATCTTCAATTTCAATTTCCGGTGTTCATCCATTGGTGAAATAAGTTAAATAGGTCTTTCACTAAAAATCAGGTAAATCACTACAAGAAAGGTTGTCTTTTAAATAAGCGCCGTTTTTTAACGAGCCTTTTTAACAAAGAATCATTAAAAAAAAGGGGTTCTCTACTTTTTAAAGTAAATTTGGAACTATTTTAATTGCCAGTTAAACTTTACGTATGCTAAAGAAATTCACCTCCTCTCTTTTTTTAACTTTCCTGTTTCTCTTCGGCTCCCAGAATATTTTCTCGCAGCAAATAACCGAAACAGATTCCATCCGACAGAAAATGCAATGGTTCGAAGATGCCAAGCTTGGAATTTTTATTCATTGGGGAATGTATTCTGTAGACGGCGTAGATGAAAGCTGGAGTTTTTACAATAAAAAAATCAGCCATGCAGATTACATGAAACAGATGAAAGGCTTTACTGCATCACATTACAACCCCGAAGCATGGGCTTCACTCATAAAAGAAAGTGGTGCAAAATATGCCGTGATCACTACCAAACACCACGATGGACTTGCACTCTGGGATACCAAGCAAGACAATTACAGTACCGTTAAAAACACTCCTGCAAAACGTGATCTCTTAACGCCATTTTACAAGGCATTAGATAACAAAGGAATAAAACGCGGCGCTTATTTTTCATTGATCGATTGGAGTAGCAAGGATTACCCCGGATTTTTAAAAGATAGTACGCGCTATAAAATAAAAGATGAACCTGCGCGCTGGAAGCGTTATTTAAAAATGATGAACGGGCAGATCAATGAAATCAATACTCAATTTAAACCTGACTTATGGTGGTTTGATGGCGATTGGGAACACAGCGCGGAAGAATGGGAGGCGCCACTTGTGCGGAAAGAAATTTTAGCGAAATATCCTTCTGCTATTATCAATGGCCGCTTGCAGGGCTATGGTGATTATGAAACGCCGGAACAGAATTTTCCGGTTACCCGTCCGAAATATCATTGGTGGGAATTATGTATGACCATGAATAATAATTGGGGCTATCATCCAGATGATGAAAATTATAAGACACCGTTTGAAGTCATCAGCATTTTTGTAGATGCAGTAGCCAATGGAGGAAATCTCCTGTTGGATATCGGGCCAAAAGAAGATGGAACAATTCCCGGGGAACAGGTACATATTTTAAAAGAACTGGGAAAATGGAATAAGAAAAATGGCGAAGCTATTTTTGGACAAGTTGCCGGTTTACCGCAAGGCCATTTTTATGGTCCTTCTACAATGTCAAAAGATTCTACCACATTGTATCTTTTTTTACCCGGCCAAAATGCCGGGAACATTATGATAAAGGGTTTAAAGAATGAGATCAGGGATATACAAATTGTAGGCACCACACAGCACTTAAAACCAAAAATTGTCGGCAAAATATCCTGGAGTCCTGTACCGGGATTGGTTTTCATTGATGTTCCGGAAAAATACAAAGATGAATAC
>JBBSSE010000401.1:0-3425 GCA_038242375.1 Chitinophagales bacterium | reverse complement strand
GTAATTGATGGATTAAAAAAGGAAAGAAAAATATATGTCCGGATGTCCGAACATGGCGAAAAGAATTCAAATAATCTTCTTATTCAAAAAGGTGCTATACCGGTTGATTTTAATGGAATACAGAAGGAGCAAATAATTTATAACGAAACCATTTCCGAAACCGCTTTGAAGCTTGAGCCAACGATATCTATTGATCCTATCAATGAGAAAATTATAACTGTTTTTAACGGAAAGCCTCTTTCAGCAAAAGAAATTCTTGAAAAAACCGGGCTTGACTGGACAGCAAAGAAATTGACATCACATTTACAAAAAATGGAAGACATTCAAACGATTAAAAAAGGACGCACCAATCAGTATCTTTTAAAACCTGCCGGTTTTGAACCAGTACAGGCAAGTTTGTTTTAGGTTTCGGGTGTCAGGTGTCAGGTGTCAGATGTCAGGTTTTAGGTTTTAGGTTTTAGGTAAGTAAGGCAAGAACTTCTTCATAATTCGTGTAATTAGTGCCTAAAATTCGTGTTTCCTTCTTTTATCATTCGTGTAATTCGTGCCTGAAATTCGTGTTTTTAAAATTAATAAAATCCTATCCCTCCACAATTTCATCCTGCATTTCAAACTGCAATTGATGCAAATTAAAATAATGTCCCTTCGCTTGCATTAATTCCTGGTGGGTTCCAATTTCTTTAATTACACCTCTGTCTAAAACAAGGATTTTATCTGCTTTGCGGATGGTAGATAAACGGTGCGCAATTACGATGGATGTACGCCCTTTAATTAATTGATCAATCGCTTTCTGAATCAGTTTTTCACTTTCACTATCGATGGAGGAAGTGGCTTCATCGAGAATTAAAATGGAAGGATTGTATAGTAAAGCTCTCAAAAAAGATAATAGTTGTCGTTGTCCTAAAGACAAGGTAGCACCGCGTTCCATTACATTATAATCATAATTTCCGGGAAGTCTCATAATAAATTCATGTACACCAATAATTTTTGAGGCAGAGATCACATCCTCTCTTTTTATTTCCGGATTGCGCAGCGTTACATTATCTATAACGGAACCTCCGAATAAAAAGACATCCTGCAAAACCACGGCGATATTTTTGCGCAAAAACTCCATATCATAATCAACAATATTCCTGTGATCAATGTGGATTTCACCTTCATTTATTGGATAAAGCCTGTTCAGCAAACTAATGATCGATGTTTTTCCGCTTCCCGTATGGCCAACAATAGCAAGGGTTTCACCGGGATTTATTTTAAATGAAATATTTTTCAGCACATACTGTTCATCGATATAAGCAAATGAAACATCTTTAAATTCGATTCCTCCTTTAATTGGAACATTCTTAATTCCACCGGGGATATTGGGTGTGGTGTCTGTATTTTCCAAAACTTTAAAAACACGTTCACTGGCAATCACGCCCATTTGCAAAACATTGAATTTATCCGCCAGGTTTCGCAAGGGCCGGAAAAGTAAATTGAGGTACATGATAAATGAAATAATGACCCCGGCACTAAAGGCATAATTTCCGCCCCACCAAACTAATAAGCCAATGGAAAATGCGAGGACAATTTCCACTAAAGGAAAGAAGACGGAGTAGGCAAAAATTGCTTTTATATTCGCGTTCCGATGTTGCTTATTGATCGTTTCAAATTTATTAAACTCTTTATCTTCTACAGCAAAAGCCTGTACCACACTCATGCCTGTAATGTGCTCCTGCACAAAAGCATTCAAAGCCGCCACGGCATTTCTTACTTTTATAAAACTCTTATTTACTGTTTCTTTAAAAAAATAAGTAGCGATGATGATGATGGGAAAAGGTGCCAGACTTATAAGAGAAAGTTTCCAATCTACCCCGAACATAAACAGCAAAATAGACACAATGGATAACAGATCCGCAATGATGGGAATTAATCCGTCCGAGAAAATATCATTAACTGATTCGATATCATTTATGGTGCGGGTTGTTAATGTGCCAATAGGTGTTTTATCAAATTGGGAAAGATTCAGGTTCAAAACTTTATCATACACAGCAACTCTTAGATCCTTCACAACCGTTTGTCCCAGCCAGGAAGTAATGAAGCCAAAATAAAAACGAACCGCCGTTTCCACCAGCAACATACCTACCTGTATAATAGTGATCATTACCAGCCAATACATGTTTTTATCGGCGATAAACGTGTTAATTGTATATTGAATCAGGTAAGGCCGCAAAGGAGATAATAGCGCCAGAACAATCGATAAAATCACCGAAATATATACCTTCTTCTTATACGGCCTGGCAAATGAAAAAACCTTTTTCAATGCACTAAAATTAGATGGGGTATTTTGCTGCTTTTTCCTCGACATTGAACAAATTTACGAAATAAGCCGTGAGCTTTAAGCTGTGAGCTTTGAGCTGTGAGCTTTGAGCCACGAACTCCGAACTACGAACTCTGAACTACGAACTACGAACTCCGAACTGAACTTCAAACTAAAAGCTTCAAACTAAAAACTACTCCTTATCATCCATTCCACCCAGTTTCGTGTAGGCCTTTATAAATAATGCGCCCAGGTTTTTTTGTGGTGGTATATAATCTTCGAAGGTTTCTCTTTCATTGCGCGAAGCTTTTGCAAAGGAGTTTTCCAGGCCGCTCCACATTTGTCTCCAATCAATGTCCTTTCCGGAAACAAACGAATTATCTAAAGCATCAATGATATATTTATTCACATTGGTGGTTCCCAATTGCTTGGTAGAAATAATATGTGCATCCGGTGCAAAAGTCAGGATATTTTTCAGATTCTGATATCCTCCGCAGGAGCCCAACATAATTATTTTAGAATCTTCCGGTAATTGCTTGATCGTAAAAGGCAGATGATAACTATGTCCGCGATGAATAACAACCGAAGGACGAATTTCGTTCGTTTCCAAATAAGACCGGAGTTTCTCCTGGGCTATGGCATCTTTTCCTGTATCATTATCCAAAGGAAGATTTGCAAATATCCAAACGGGTTTTCCTTTAATGGATTTTATTTCCACCCATTCTTTTTTATACTCCACACTCCATTGACTTTTTGGAAAAGAGGTCATATAGCTTGCAAAAGAATGTTTTCCATCTTCATCCCCATAAAAAAAGACGAGTTCAACAACTCTTCCTTTATCATCTGTGATATAATTATGATCTACCGTATAAACAGGTGGTATTCCAATTTCTTTGGAGAGATCCACATTATTTGCCGGATCGGCCGATAAGAAAATGGTTCTTAGAAGTCCGTAAATTTTTATTCCCCGGTCATTGTTTTCACGCTTGCATCTTTCAATATTCCATTCCACATTTGCAAGCATGGACTTTTGCACTTTTGGATTCACACTGCCATAGGAATCCGCTACATCCACTGCATCTTCAAGTGTTCCGGTAATTTCAAGTTTTGCAACAAACGCCTGCAT
>JBBSSE010000400.1:0-3428 GCA_038242375.1 Chitinophagales bacterium | reverse complement strand
AATATTCTACTAAAAAAATTATCGTTGGCAAAAGTAAAGACAATTTTTTTAAGGTTTCAGGTATCAGGTTGCAGGCATCAGGTTGCAGGAGTTCGGAGTTCGGAGTTTGGAGTTCAGAGTTCAGAGTTCAGAGTTCATAGTTCGGAGTTCGGAGTTCTGTTAAGGTACAGGTCGGTACCGAAGGTCAGACCGGTTATCGTTTCCGGGTTTCAGCGGGGTTTTTCGGTTTTAGAACAATGAATTAAAAGCAGTCTGTCGGAAACCCCGATGTGCAATCATCCATAAGATTTATGCATTTACTTTAAACATCCTATCCTGTGGAGTTCGGAGTTTGGAGTTCAGCTCATAGCTAATTGCTCACAGCTCACGGCTCACAGCTCCTTGCTGGTGGCTCACCGCTCCCAATTCGTGTTTCAAAATAATAAACCTTATTTTGCTTGTGATGAAAAAACTACTGATTCTCTTCCTCGCAACGACAAGTCTTTTTTTGAGTTCGTGCTCCGTTTCTAAAAAAATTGACAAGAGTGCTGAAATAGGAATTCTAAAAAATCCGGCATTTCTACCAGCCTTTACAGGCATCAGCGTGTATGAACCTGCTACAGGGAAATACTGGTATGATCACCTTGCGGAAAAATATTTTGTACCTGCAAGCAATACAAAACTTTCTTCCTGCTATGCGGCTATGAAATACCTCGGCGACAGCATTCCCGGAATTCAATATAGAATAGAAAATGATTCCACCGTTATTATACGTGCTACGGGAGATCCTACTTTTCTGCACCCGGATTACAAAAATCAACCGGTTTTTGATTTCTTGAAGCAGTTTAAAAATATCCGGATTGAGCGACCAGCATTTTCACGTTTCCTCGGAAATGGCTGGTCATGGAATGATTATACAGAGTATTATATGGCTCAAAGAAGTGCCATGCCTATTTATGGAAATGTAGTTACTGTAAAAACAAATGACCAAAAGTTACTCAGTATTTCTCCCAGATTTTTTGCCCGATCCTCCAAAATCGAAGGAAATGTGCAAAACGGATTTAGTGTGAACAAAACATGGGACACCAATGAATTTGTTTTTCTTCCGGGACAGGATAAGAAAATGGAAATTCCTTTTGTTCCGGATAATAATACTCTTTTACAGCTATTAAAAGATACTATAAAATCAACCATCACATTTATAGACCAGGCAGGTGAACTGGATAAAGTGATCTACTCTCAACCTTTGGATTCAATGTTGAAGCACATGATGTACAGGAGCGATAATTTTTACGCTGAACAATCGCTTTTAATGGTCAGCAGCCAGGTTTTAGGCTATTTAGATGAAAAGAAAATAATTGATACTCTTTTAAAAACAGATTTTAAATCCCTTCCCCAGGTACCGAGGTGGGCGGATGGTTCCGGATTGAGCAGGTACAATAATTTTTCACCACGGGATTTTATAAGCATACTTCTCAAAATGAAAGAGGAATTTGGAATGGAAAAATTAAAAGCGATTTTACCAACGGGCGGAACAGGAACCATCAGCAGTTATTATCTCGCAGATAGCGGCAGCATTTTCGTGAAGACGGGAACGCTGAATGGGGTAGTAGCTCTTAGCGGTTTCCTGTACACGAAGAAAAATAAATTACTGATATTCTCTGTGCTTGTCAATCACCATTACAGTTCTTCTACTTCCATTCGAAAAGGGGTGGAGGAATTTGTACAAAGTCTCCGTAATAATTATTAGCGAACTTCTTTTTTGAAAATTGCATTATTTAGTCTAATTTTAAAACCGATGCAATTTTTATCTGCCATAAAAGATTTTTCTTTTTTCAGAATTCCTTATTCCGAACGGGCAGATAATTGTCTTACCTTGAAAACAGCATTTAAAGAACTGTTTTTATCAAATTATAAGGACTTTCAAACGATTGCCCCGCCCTACCTTCCAAGATAGTCGCGGGTGCTCACTTCCATTTTCTATTTTTTTTCTGGTACAATTTAAACAATCGCTGAAGAAGATTTTTTTTCAAGAAATCCGGAACTTTTTAAATAAAAGCAATACAAATTCTTTTTCCTTTTACTCAAATAAATAAAAAACAAATCAACCAATCATAAAAACAAATAATCATGGCTACTAAAACAATGATCGCCGAAAATGATGTTTTACTCTTAAAAAGAGATCATGCTATACTCGATGAATATGTAAAAAACTTACACGGAATGAAAGTGAATGAGCGTGAAAATTTTGCTCGTTTGGCACAGGAACTGGCCAAAGCCAAAATTGTCCCTGAAAAAAACTTTCCGGAAGATAGGGTCCGCATTAATTCCACCGTACTTATCAAAGATCTGGCAACTGACCGGGATATGACGCTTACAATAGTGCTTCCTGACAGTGCTGATATCAAACAAAGAAAAGTGTCTGTTTTAGCACCAATGGGTACGGCTCTTTTAGGATTCAAAACAGGAACAGAGGTTAGCTGGGAAGTGCCGGCTGGTAAAAAAATATTTAAAATAATGGAGGTTGATAACAGCCTTCCACATATATAATTTAAAAAATAAAATCAATATGAATAATACCGGGTTTATACTTTTTATCGTAGTGGATATTATCTTTTTGATTTTAGTCGTCATATGGCTTGTAAGGTATCAAAACAAAAAGATCAGAAGCAGGACAATGAAGCAGTTTGATGATTATGTGGCAGCACATAACCTAACAATCGAAACAAAGCAAACGCTTAATAAGAATATTATTGGTCTTGACAGGGAAAATATGAAAATCATTTTTCTTGACAGGAAGAATAGAATGAAAACCTTGTTGGTTATTGATTTAGAAGAAATTCTTTCCTGCAAAACGATCAAATCAAGAAAAACAGATAATAGCCATATAAAAAGTATCTCCCTGGAAATTGTGTATAAAAATCCTGAAAAAGAGCGGGTACTTCTTCCATTTTATCATGAGAATAATGATAAATTTTACAAGATGATGCGCCTGGCAAAAAAGGCCTATTACTGGGAAAAAAGAATCAACTTATTCAGGGAAATGCCGGCGATGGTCTAAAAATATTCCGATTCCTGATAATAAAAAATGCCGGATTGAAAATTTCTTCTCAATCCGGCATTTTTTATTATGTCAAATATTATTTTTTCATTACTTCAGCCATTGTTTTACCAATGTCAGCCGGACTTGCAACCACATGTACACCACATTCTGCAAGTATTTTCATTTTAGCTGCCGCTGTATCTTCCGCGCCACCCACAATAGCACCTGCATGACCCATTCTTCTTCCCGGAGGAGCTGTTTGGCCCGCAATAAATCCTACAACCGGTTTCCGGTTATTTTCCTTGATCCAATGAGCTGCGTCAGCTTCCATGCTTCCGCCAATTTCACCGATCATGACAATTCCGTCTGTTTCTGAATCATTCATAAAAAATTCCACCGCTTCTTT
>JBBSSE010000399.1:0-3433 GCA_038242375.1 Chitinophagales bacterium | reverse complement strand
TTGCATTCGGTTTTGGACGGGGAAGGTCTTCTGTTTCTTCTTTTACTTTTTTCCTTTCCTTTTTGCTGAGTGTGCTGTCCTTTACATTGATTGTAGCTCCGGTATAGAGTGCATCTCCTTCGGGTACAAATTTGGTTAAATTACACGAAGTGAATAAAAATATCGCACAAAGGAAAATAAGGAATTGTTTATTCATTTTCTTGCTCATTTTCACTTGCTTTTGTAGGAGTAGTAGTATTTTTTTCTTCTTCTTTTCTTTCAGCATCCTGTTTTTTTATTTCTGAATTTTTTCTTCTTATTTCTTTTGCCTTTTTCCGTTGTTTTGCCGATCTAAATATTTGACTGAACTTATTATAGTCTAATGAAATTACAAAGGCTATCCCTGTTTCAATAACATATCCTTCCACAGTTCCTGTGAAATCATTTTTACGATAAGCGCGCAAAGCATATCGTCCATCTTCACTTAACTTGTAATTTATATTAATATTACCGGCAAGATTGTTTTGAGATTGATTGGTCTGACGTGGCCCTTCCAGTTCAAAATTAGATCCTACGGAAACGGTCAACCGGTCATTTAATAACCTTTTTGAAACGCCTACATTTAAGTCTGTCCGGTCCTGTTTTGTACCCGTGGTATAGTCTTCTGTGGTTGCGAGGTCAAAATTAATGTCAACCCCCTGCACCAATCCTTCGGTGAGATTGTTTAATTGCTCAGATAATAATTTGCTGACACTCTGTTTAGCAAAGGTGGTTGCATCCAATGATCCGCCGGCACTGTTGTCAAAAGGATTTTCTCCTACAAAACGGTTTAAAAGAAGAAGTGCAAATACTTGTTTATTCATTTCGGCCGGTTCCTGCCGGAGCTGAATTAACTTTTCTTGAACGGTACTAATAACTTCATTTCCCACAGTATAATTTCCCTCTTTTGGCAAAACGATATCAAAAGTAATTTCCGGTTTCATTAATTCTCCATTCAGTTTCAGGTCTACATTAAAAGGTAACTTTTGCTTATATGTAACGTCAGTCATTTGAACAAGATCCATCGGAGCTGTATTTGCTATGTAAACGGCAGTAATATCAATTTTAGCAGAAGTTGGTTCACCTGTCCATACAATGCTGCTTCCTTTTTCTATATTGAATTTTCGTTTAATAAAATTGAATGTCAGATTATAACCACCTTCCTCTATCTGGTAGGAGCCGGTCATAGTAACCTTTCCACTTGCATCTATTCCACCTGTTAATTGACCCGTTCCTTTCAGCCTTAAAAAATCACCATTTCCCTGGTCCACGATCACATTGAATGTTGCTTCTTTTACGATGTTTAAATTCACTGTGACATCATACCCGGTCAGTGAAGTTTTATTTAAAGAATCATACCCGGCAGTTCCTCTCATAAATAATGAGTCTTCTTTTGTGGCACTATAATCTACAAATCTGACCACACCTTCTCTATCAACCACACCTGGTTCATCCTGGGGAAGTACTACGGTGAAATCTGTTTGATCATTTATTGTCAGATCGCCATCAACAATAGGGTGTGTGGGTGTTCCTTTAATTGTCATGCGGGTAGAAAAAACCATTTTTCCATAAAAGAGATCATTGTCTTTACTTGTAGAATTAATGGCCTGGAAATTATTTGCCCGGATCCCAAGATCAAAAACATAATCTTTAAAATTTGTTGTCTTAACAGCTCCATCTATAGTGAGAGCATTATTGGCCGTATCCCGAATGGTGAATTTATTGAGCTCAATTCCTTCATTATTAATGATCGCGATTGCTTCCTTATCCACCTTGAATACATTATTGATCATGCTAATATTCATGGCAGTATTATCGAAGTTTATTTTTCCATCAATGTTCGGTTTATCGAGACTTCCATCTAAGGCAATTTTGCCATAGAGAAATCCTCTTGCGTCTTTTATAGCTCCGTTACTTAATCCTTCCAATGATTTCATGTCGAATTGAGCAATGTTGACTAGAAAATCAAATGTGCTGTTCTTCGGTTTTACATTGTATTTACCATCTATGTTTATTTTATTACCATGACCATTCAATGCTATGGCTGCATTATACGTATTTGCCACGTTATTGTCCACTTTGGCAGTCAGCGTTCCTAAAGTATCTCCATATACGCTTAGATCTTTTACATTTAAATCTGCCGTGAAAGTGGGTTGTGTCTGAATGTTTTTTATCAAGGCACCGCCATTCAACAATCCATTTGCGATCAATGAATCTGTCTGAACAAAACTGGTTAAGGTAGATATTTTAAAATCCTTGAAATCTATTTTCAGAGGACTGTTACTTTGTTGGGAAGTGCTATTGATACTTAATTGCTGTGTGCCCTGGCTCAATACAAAATTATGAGCAATGATATCCTTGTTTTTATATTGAATGAAATTATCAGCCCCGGCAGTCCACTTTTCATAATTTAAACGAAGGCTGTCCGGGTTCAGACTGAATTTATAATTACCCTGAGATTCCTGCGATAAGTTTCCTCCAAGAGTATATAGATCCTTTGCTTTTTCATCTTTTATGTTCAGGTTGAAATCAATATTATTATCCTTAATGGTTCCATTAATTGCTGTGGCGTGAATCACCATTGAAGGACCATTTTGATATTCCTTTATTCCCATCTTAAATAGTAGGGCATCATTACCAGTACCTGCATTTATATTTAAATCGTTGATGATATTGGTACCATATTCCACATAAGGTGATTTTATATTCATATTCCAACCGCTGTCACTTGCAAAATTCCCCTTCATATTTACAGGGTCCAGTCTTTTCAGGGCAGGTAACAAGGCTACTAAATTTGGATTTTCCACGACCGATGCATTTAAAGAAAAGGAGTAGGGATCAACCTTTGCCAGATTTTTTTTATTCGAAATAGCGAAGTAAGGATCAATGATTTGTTGAAATACATCGCCTAATTGGGTTAACGTATATTTTCCTTTTAAAGAGGCGCTTAAGAAATCTGCATTCACAGCAAGACTTTGTGTGTCCGCTTCATTTTTTGCGATTACGGATAAAGAGTCAAGAGTAATTCGTTTGTCTTCATTTACAAAAACTGAATGAGTGACAAATAATTTGCCGTCAAGGTGATCCGGGTCAGTGGTTTTAAAATCTCCATCAATTACACCATGGTAAATCATCTTTGTAGTAGTGAGATGAAGAGGAAGGGTTTTAATACTATCTATGGTTGCTTTTAATTTCAGTCCCGGAAATTTTCCTTCGAATTCTCCTTGTGCATCGATGTTTATATCAATATTAGGATCCCGCACAGATGCGGTTATTGCGTAATTTTTATCAGCAATATTGCCTTTAGCTATAATGTCCTTATAATTATATCCTTTTAGAGTTACTTCTGAAACAATTGCATCAAACATCGCGTTGGCTGTTTCCGGATCGAGTCCTTTTCCCTTTACTTTTATAT
>JBBSSE010000398.1:0-3464 GCA_038242375.1 Chitinophagales bacterium | reverse complement strand
TTGCTTTTTGTTCATTATTGAACGCGGTTCCGGGCTGAAAAAACTCTATTGAGCAATAGAATGGTTAAAGAATGAATTTTTAAATTATAAATTGGCTTACCGGTTTCGAGGTTATTCTACTTCCCCTCCAGCAGCCTTCTGTAAAACGTTGGTAGCAATGGGGGTGGACAGTTCCAATTTAAACTTTTTAACATTTGCTTTTCGTACTTTTGAAAGTATGAAAGTTCATGCAGATACTTCAACAATTGGAGGTTGCTTTGACGAAGAATTTAAAAGAGTAGTCAATAGCTTTATTTGAAGAATTTAAGGTGGGGACAAAATTCATAATGTTGTCTGATTTACATTGCAAGAACTTGAACTTGCAATTCAGGAAGTAAGAGAAAAAATAAATGAAATTTCAGAGAATTATTGAATAGAAGTAGGTATTACAGACGAAGCAATAAATCTTGCAGAAACTTACATCATCGAAGGAGCATTGACAACCAGGAGTTATAACGATGCTCTACATATAGCCCTTGCAACTTTAAATAATTCTGATGTTTTGGCAAGTTGGAATTTTAAGCATATTGTTAATCTAAATCGTATTAGACTTTACAACTCAATCAATTTGAAACTTGGCTACAAAATGATTGAAATAAGAACGCCAAGGGAAATTTTAAAACCTAAAGACTATGGACAAGAATAAGGAATTTGATGCTGTACAAATGATGAGAGAAATACGTGAAAAATTAAGTGAAAAATATTGGAAACATCCAGACATTTTAAAAACGGAAATGCAAGTTATAAGGGAGAAATACGACCTTAAAACCACAAGCACTTCTACCAACGAAAGTATTGCTGTAAGTGAGGCATGACTGAAATGCAATCTTCTGTAGTTTCTCTATCAGCAACAGTTTTAACCCGCGTGCAAGGCTGCACAAAAGTTCTTATCTTCAACTTTTAAAACATTATTGAGTACCGATAGCTATCGGTATTCCGGGTTGGTCATTCATTGAATTCGCCACCTGCAGCAATACTCAAACGTAATCGGTAACTTATTTTAATGATATTGAATAATATATCGCTTCTGCCGGAACTTACGTTATTATCAATTGTTTCATTGTTAGAAGCCGGGGAAAATGTTGGAAAATAATCCTACGATTTTTTTGCAGAACATGCTACATCTTTAGAATGAAATGGTCGGATTACATTGGACCCGAATATTTATAACCATGTGCACCACATTGAAAGATTTACTTGCCTAAACAAGAAAAGCCGCTGTAAAATATTCTGCAGCGACTTTTTAAAATTCCCAACTGATAAGGTTTTTCTTCCCTCTCCTTGAGGAAAGGCTGCGATGAGGCTTTTCAAACAAAAAAAAAGCCGCTGCAATCAATTCATGCAGCGACTTTTTCTAATTCATCTCTTCCTAAGAATGGTTCTCAAATCGTAAATCGTAATTCCTAAATCCTAATTCCCAATTCTCAATTCCTAATCCTCAACGGCACATTCACCTTCACACTAAAATTCCTTCCCATGTTATAAATACCATCTCTTCCCGTAAAATTCCCCGGGTAATCTTCAAAATATTTTAACCGGTTAAGATTGGATTGATACCCGACATCCATTAAATTATTCCCGAAAAAACTGATATTAAAAAGCATATTTCCTTTTCTGTTATTGACATCCGTACCGATACCCGCATTCAACAATTGGTAGCCGTTTGTAGGAGTTTCTGTATCATTTTCCAGGTATGCGCGGTTCTGTTTGGCATAGATTTCAAACTGAAGTTTTACAAAGGCATTCGTCATGTGTTTTCCTACGCGCACAAAATTTCCGCGCAGTTCAGAACGCGTATGTAAGGGGGGAATAAACGGAAGATATTTTGCATCTTCTGAAATCTTCGGACCATTTTTCTCTCCTTTGTTAATTCCATAAACCACTGATAATGCATTTTCAAAATGCAGCCAATCCAATGGATGCGGATGAATATCGATCACCAATTCACCTCCCTTTAAATTAGCTCTTGAAGCTACATATTGAAAGGTTTGATTTCCGGGGACAATAATCGAATCACTTCCTTCCAGGTTCAGTACTTTTTGGTTGTAGATATAATTCTGAATATCATTATTAAACAGGTCTGCGTTGATGGTTACGTGCTCGGAAGTAAACGTTACACCTATATCCTGCTGCAGATTAAATTCCGGTTTGAAATGGCTGTTTCCCAACTGGTATATTTTCGTTCCTGCATGCACACCGTTCGAGGAAATCTCTGAAACATTCGGTGCCCTGTAACCTCTGCCAATATTGGCTTTCGCACTCCATTGCTGATTAAATTTATAGGAAACTCCCAGGCTCCCGCTTGGTCCCTTGAAGGTTTGATTCGTTGAAGCGAATATATGTTCCGCGCCAATGGTATCAATACCGGTGACCGGCTTTTCCAAACCGCTCACCGGATCTTCGTCCACATACAGATCGTTGTTTCTATAATGCCGCACATCGTATCTTAATCCCCCGGCAATTTCTAATGGACCGATAGATTTCTTTGCATAAATAAATGGACCGATATCAAATTGTTTATAAGAAGGAATGATGAATTCATGCCCTCTTTCTACTTTGTTATCCTGGAGCATCCCATTTAATCCTGCTGTAATGCTCACGCCTTTCGATTCATGAAAATAATATTTCGCGTCGTATGTCCAGGTATTCAATTCTAAAAATAGTGATGGAGAAACCACTTCCGGGTTATCAAACTCCCGGCGCATGCTGCGTTGAAAGCCAAGATTAACGGCCATCCTGTCCTTGCCCAATAAAAAGCTGCTGCTGTTGTAAATGCGATAATGTTGCACACGCTGGTGTACATCAGAGATTTTATAAGAACGTAATTCTCTTTCAGAAACAATTGCATATTCCTCAGGATCCTCTGATACAATTTTTTCAAATTTTCTTGAAGCTGAATCACGCTTTCCCGAAGGGATCTCCTGCAGATTGTCGAACATGGAAACACCCGTGCGGGAATAGCCCCAGGCTTTATTTACTTCCAGGTTGCCGGAAAAATTTAATTCCTTAAAGCCGGTATTATACACTCTTCCGTCGTATTTATTTTGGTAATTGGTGGCCATTTTATGAGAAGCGATTGCCCCCCAGCTAATGCCGTTTTGGTTTCCCGCTATGCCCGCCGAATTTTCAATGAGTCCATTGTTTGTTTGGTATTCATTGTTAATATTTCCAACAATTTTGCCTGGTGCCGGAGGATTTGCCGGGAGCAGGTTGATAACTCCTGCGATAGCGTCTGATCCATAAATAAGACTTGCCGGTCCTTTGATCACTTCTACTTTATCTACAGTATTCTCATCCACTTCAATACCGTGTTCATCACCCCATTGTTGTCCTTCCTGCCGCACACCATCATACAAAGTCAGAATGCGGTTAAATCCTAAACCACGGATAAATGGTTTGGATACATTTGGGCCGGTAGTTACAGC
>JBBSSE010000397.1:0-3500 GCA_038242375.1 Chitinophagales bacterium | reverse complement strand
CGCAGGATCACCATCAATATGGAACGGCGCTTTCTGTGGATTATAAATTTTTAATTCCTTTGTTTGAAAATAGAGGACTTTTTTCTTTTGAATATTCTTTTCACTCAACCGGCTTATTTTTCCTGAAAATATTTGCCGGGCTATTGAGATAATCGTTTTTGTTTTGGCGGTTTTTCTAAAAATGATCACATCCATTAAACCATCACAAATACTTGCTTTTGGGGCGATCTTAAAATTATTTCCAAACTGATTACTGTTTGTAATGCAAATGCAAATGGCTTCTTCCTTAAATCTTTTTCCTTCTGTTTCTATTTCAAAATGATAACTTTTTATGGAAAAGAAATTCCTGGCTACCTGGACTACATATGTTTTTAATCCCCGTTTCTTTTTGCGGGCAAAATCATGCGCTACCTGTGCATCAAATCCTAATCCGCTTAGGTGGCAGCTAAACTGGTCATTAATCAGGATGCCATCCACCGGTTGCGCAATACCCTTAAAAATAACATCGAGGGCTCCTTTTAAAGATTGGGGAATACCTGCAGAACGGGCCAATCCATTTCCGGATCCCGATGGAATAATTCCAATAGCAACATTTGTATCCAACAAGGCAGATATAATGGATCGCAAACTACCATCACCTCCACATATTACGACATCAGTGATGGTACCTTCTTCAATTTTGGAATGCAGAAAGCGGTAATCGCCTTCGGCAGATGTGAATAGAATTTGAAAGGCAGCACCTTCAAGGGTGCATCTTGCGATTATACCTTCCTCTAATTTTCTTTTATTTTTAGTGCCGGAAATTGGATTGATAAAAAATATAATATTCCTGCTCATAAGCAACCTGATTTTAAGGGAATGAGGATACTAATTTAATGCATTCCATAACATATCTTTTAATTCCACCAATCCCTGGTTCGTGAAGGCAGAAATGAAAATATGCGGAACGTTTTCCGGTAATTCCTTCTCAATCTCATGCTTTAATTCTTCATCCAGCATTTCACTCTTACTAATAGCAAGAAGAATTTTCTTGTCCAGCAATTCCGGATTAAATTCCTTTAATTCATTGTGTAAAATCCTGAATTCCTCTGCATGGTTTGCGCTGTCAGCGGGTATTACAAAAAGCAATACCGGATTGCGCTCAATGTGTCTTAGGAATCGATGTCCAAGACCTTTTCCTTCGGCTGCTCCTTCAATGATTCCCGGCAGGTCAGCTACGCAAAAACTTTTCATATCTCTATATTCGACCATTCCTAATTGAGGGACAATTGTTGTAAAGGCATAATCAGCAATTTTAGGTTTGGCTGCGGTGATTACAGAAAGAAGTGTTGATTTTCCTGCATTGGGAAATCCAACCAAACCCACATCTGCCAGTACTTTTAGTTCCATGGAAACAATTGTTTCGATGCCCGGTTCTCCTGGTTGTGCATGTTCCGGAGCCTGGTTTGTTGGAGTGGCAAAATTGAAATTTCCGAGTCCACCTCTTCCGCCCTTTATCAGGATCTTCTCTTGCCCGTCTTCTAAAATCTCTATGGCTTCACCTGTTTCTTCAATGGTGGCTATGGTACCCATGGGTACTTCAATATAGATATCTTTTCCATCACGTCCGGTACAATTATTCTTACTTCCATTTTCCCCGTTTTCTGCCAGGATGTTTTTATGATATCTCAAGTGTAAAAGTGTCCAGAGGTTTTTATTTCCCCGTAAAATAATATTGGCACCTCTTCCACCGTCACCTCCATCTGGTCCTCCGTAGGCGGTTAATTTGTTTCTTAAAAAATGTTTGGCTCCTGCGCCACCATGCCCACTCCGGCAAAAAACCTTTATGAGATCAATAAAATTCGTTCTTTCCATTGGTGCAAATGTCGCTAAGTTTTTTTTAGGAATCGTTTTTGCATTATTTTATATAAGATATTAACGATTTATATGAACAAAAAAACAAAAAAAAGAACAAAACATGCATTTTTGCATCGAAGAAATTTTCAAGACTCATGCTAACTGATTTTCCGAACACATACTTACGCTTTATAAGACCCGGAAAGAAAATGATGTATTACTATTTAATTGTCTCCTTTTCATTTCTTATTTTTTCGTGTAATTCGTCCAAGAAGTTGGCTGCTTCATCGGAAATATCTTTTTGCCTGCGGGAAAAGATTCAAAAGATGACCGTGGATATTTCCGAAGGAACCCCTCTTTCGATCACTCAATTTACGTATCACGGCCAAATAGTTTATTATATGGTAGCACCGTGTTGCGATAAATTTAATATCGTATTTGATAGTGTCTGCAATGTCATGGGTTATCCTGACGGAGGATTTACAGGAAGGGGTGATGGAAAAATGTTGGATTTTGCAAAAGAAGCGACCGAACCTAAAGTGATCTGGGAAGGGAAAAATATAGTGAAAGAAAACCAGTCTAAATAAAAGTTATTATGATAATTTTATACGATGGGAAAAGAAATTGAACGAAAGTTTTTAGTCAATGCGAAAAAATGGAAGGAATTGAAAAAACCTGAACCGCTGCATTTTCGCCAGGGTTACTTTGCGACATCTCCCGGTAAATCTATCCGGATCAGAAAAAGCAGCGATAAATCCTTTTTAACTATTAAAAGTGAAACTGCTGGTATAAGCCGGTCCGAATTTGAATATGCGATACCGAATGACGATGCACAGGAACTCCTTGATAGGTTTTGTGATGCAGAACTTGAAAAATACCGCTACATCATTTTGTACAAAAATAAAAAGTGGGAAGTAGATGTTTTTTTTAAAAAGAATGAGGGACTTATAATAGCCGAAATAGAATTGGAGCGTGCAGATGAAAGTGTGGAATTACCTCATTGGATAGATAAGGAAGTAACCGGAATTGAAAAATATTACAATGCTCAATTGGTTAATAAACCATTTAAAACATGGTAGATTCCGGAAATCGAATGATTATTTATTTCAGCAGCGTAAATAGAAAAACCATCTCCAGGTTAATAAATTTCTCAAGTCCTTTTCCGGGATATTCGCATATAAGATAGAATTTAACTGCCGGTAAATGCATTACTTGCTTTAATTAATTCTTTCGGAGCAAATCAAGTAAATTGTTTAAAATAAATGAGCGGAAAATAACAAGTCATAATAAAATTAATATTACCTTTTGGATTATTATCCTTTGAAGCTGCAATAGATGTTGGATTTATAGTTTATAAAAAAATTATTTCTGCTATGCAATTCGAAAAAGTGTATTCATTTCTTCTTGCCAAACTTGAAAAGGAATTACCACATTATTTATATTACCACAATACCTTCCACACGAATGATGTCATAGAAGCTTGTGTAAAGCTGGCACTAACTGAACATATTACGGGGGAAGAGTTGGTTATTTTAAAAACTGCCGCTTTATTTCATGATGCAGGATTTATTGAAACCTATTCCGGACATGAGGATATTTCTATAAAGATGGCTGCGAAATGGCTTCCTGAATATGAATATACGCCGGAGCAAATAGAGCAGATT
>JBBSSE010000396.1:0-3512 GCA_038242375.1 Chitinophagales bacterium | reverse complement strand
TGTTATTGAAGCATTTTTAGATGGAATGGAAATGAGCGCCTTTGTCTTAACTGATGGCAAAAACTACGTGTTACTACCGGAGGCTAAAGACTATAAAAAAATCGGTGAGGGAGATTCCGGGCCAAATACCGGTGGAATGGGAGCTATCAGTCCTGTGCCTTTTGCCACGGAACATTTTATGAAACAGGTGGAGGATTTGGTGATAAAACCAACCATGGCAGGGCTGGTGAAAGATGAAATTGATTACAAAGGATTTATCTTTTTTGGTCTCATTAAAGTGAATGAATCTCCTATGTTGATCGAATATAATTGCAGAATGGGCGATCCGGAAACAGAGGTGGTATTGTTGCGTCTTAGAAATGATCTTGTTCAATTATTCATCTCCATGGATAAACAGGAACTTCACAAAGAGGAAATAGAGATCTATAAACTGAACGCTGCCACAGTTGTCGCAGTGAGTGGTGGCTATCCGGGAGAATATACAAAGGGTAAAAAAATAGATTTGGACTATTTATCTAATCCCCAGGCCCGGAAACACATTAATGAAGAAGGAGGCGTTCAGGTTTTTCACGCCGGAACAAAATTGTCCGGACCTGACATTGTCACAAACGGAGGTAGAGTGTTGGCAGTTTCCGCAATGGCTGATACGCTGGGCGAAACCATCGAACTTTCCAAGGAAATTCTGGATGAAATCCACTTCGATGGAATGTATTACAGAAAAGATATCGGGTATGAATTTTTTGAATAAATGATTGCAGTCTGAAATTTATCTGTCATTTATTTTCTGATAAAATTTAATAGTTCTACTTTAACATGGATAATAAGTTACCATGTAATTTCGTTTATGTGAAAGACGGATATTTTTGGACTGAACTAAAGCAATGTTTCCCCCGATGTGCTGATTTGTTCTGCATTTTAACATTTAAAATAATGGGATCATATCATCTGATGATTATATAGAAAAACATCAATTTGTGTGAAAGGAGATACTATCTTTTTTACTGTCAATCAGGCTTATTTTACTCTAAGAAATGAAACAGAAGTGGTTTCCGGATAAAATGTAAGCGCATTAATGCAGGCAGGCAATTACATAAAAGGTGCATTTCTTCCCTGCCGCATTTCTTCCCCGAAATTTCAATAAAGGAATTGCCTAATTGCCTAAGGTAATTCCAATTAATTTCCACAACTTTGCAGCCATTAATAATTTTTCAATATACCTTATAGAATATGGGCCTTTTTAATTTTTTCACACAAGAAATAGCCATTGACCTTGGGACCGCAAATACCTTAATTATACATAACGATGTGGTGGTGGTAAATGAGCCGTCCATTGTGGCATTGGACAGAAATAATCCAAAGAACATTTTGGCTGTTGGTAAAAAGGCGTTGATGATGCATGAGAAAACGCATGAGAGCATTCGTACGGTAAGGCCATTAAAAGATGGAGTAATTGCCGATTTTAACGCTGCCGAATTGATGATCCGGGAGATGATCAAGAAAATATATCCAAAAAAACCCTTGTTTCCCCCAAGCTGGAGAATGATGATTTGTATTCCAAGCAGTATTACAGAAGTAGAGAAAAGAGCTGTACGGGATAGTGCTGAACAGGCTGGAGCTAAAGAAGTTTACTTATTGCATGAGCCTATGGCCGCGGCATTAGGAATTGGAATTGATGTGGAAGAACCTGTTGGAAATATGATTATTGACATTGGAGGTGGTACTACAGGAATTACGGTTATCGCCCTTGCGGGTATCGTATGCGATCAATCCATTCGTGTAGCGGGAGATGAATTTACCGCAGATATTATGGAAGCATTGCGCAGATACCATAGTTTATTGATCGGTGAGCGTACTGCGGAGCAAATTAAAATTCAGATTGGCGCAGCCATGAAAGATATTGACAATCCACCGGATGATATGCCCGTAAACGGCCGTGATCTTGTAACGGGTATTCCGAAACAAATTATGGTAAGTTACCAGGAAATTGCTGAAGCGCTGGATAAGTCGATCTTTAAAATTGAAGAAGGAATTCTTAAAGCACTGGAGACAACACCTCCGGAACTTGCATCAGATATTTACCGTCGTGGATTATATTTAACCGGTGGTGGTGCTTTGCTAAGAGGGTTGGATAAAAGACTTACTGCAAAAATTAAATTGCCGGTGCATATTGCGGACGATCCGTTAAAAAGTGTTGTCAGAGGTACAGGCCTGGCGTTGAAACATTATGACAGGTATCCTTTTGTAATGAGGTAATATAAGCAGATTCAAGCCTGGTTAGTGGTTGGTAAACTTTTAATCAACAAAGGAATCTTTCAATAATGATGTATATTTCTATTAATCTTTAATAAACGTTCCTGGCCGGGAACCAGATGATATGCGAAATATTTTCCTCTTCATACGCATTTATTTTAATTTTATATTCTTCTTATTTTTAATGGGCGTGTCCTTGTACATGCTTTTTACGTACAATAAATATCATCATACAGCGTATTCTTCCGTAGCAAATGAGGTTACGGGAAAGATAAATAAACAATATAACAATATTGAATACTATTTCCACTTAAAAAGTGTGAATGATTCCCTCGTTACTGCAAACGAAGAACTCTATAACCGGCTGAAAGAAAATTATTCAATTCCTGATACAATAAATAAAATTTCAATCGATAGTTTGCTGATTGATTCTGTAAAAATTTCACGTCGCTATATTTACATGGAGGCCAAAGTGGTCATGAATTCTGTCAATCAACCCAATAATTATATCCAGCTTCATCGCGGAAGAAATCAAGGGGTGAAACCTGATTTTGGAGTGATCAATATGAACAATGCAGTCCTCGGAACTGTTATGGACGTGAGTGATAATTATTCCGTGGTTATGAGTTTATTGCATGAGCAAAGTAATCTGAGTGCAAGATTAAAACGCAGCGGAGAAACAGGAACCGTTATTTGGGATGGAATTGATCCGCACATTTTACTTTTGAAAGATATTTCTAAAACGGTAAAAATAAAAGCGGGGGATACAGTTGTAACAAGTGGATTTAGTGACAAATTTCCTGCGGGGTTATTGGTGGGATATGTAAAGGATATTATTAACGACAAAAGTATGAGTACCTATACGGTTCGGATTACTCCGGGAGCAAATTTTGAAACCGTACAATACGCTTATATTGTTGATAATTTGCAGAAGGATGAGCCGGCAGGGTTATTAAAGAAAGTAAAAAAATGAGTACGCTTGTAAAAAATATAATCCGTTTTGTCCTCTTTATATTCGTACAGGTATTTGTATTGAATCAAATTCCTCCTCTACATCAACTGGTAACTCCCTATTTATACTTATTATTCATTTTATGGCTTCCTTTTAAAATGGGTCGCCGCATGCAAATGGTTCTGGCTTTTGCCCTCGGTTTTGCCCTCGACAGTTTTACAAAAACATATGGATTGCATACGGTGCCATGTGTATTGATCGCGTATCTACGTCCATTTTTGATAAATCTTCTTATGACAAGGGAAAGTGC